>DATGPZ010000053.1:0-3652 GCA_035304485.1 Acidimicrobiia bacterium
GTGTGGTCAAGATCGAGTGAGAGGGTCAGCCCGCCAACAGCGGAATGCAGACCACGAAGACAGCCAACAAGAAGGCTCCTTCCATCTTCACCACCCGGCGACCGGTGAACATCGAGAAGGTCGCCACCACTGCCACGCCAATCATCAACACGACCCCGATTCCAGCCACTGTTCCGGTGGCCTCTTGACCTGCGCCGGCCAGCGCGACGGCTGTTCCGACCGCGCCGGCGTTGAACAGGTTGCTGCCCAGGAGGTTCCCGATCAGCAAGTCGGTCTCGCCCTTGCGAGCTGCCTGGATGGACGATGCCAACTCGGGGAGAGAAGTTCCCACGGCCACCAGGGTCAGGCCCACGAACCCCTCGGTAAGGCCCAGGCGGTCGGCCAGGTTCGTGGCCGACCAAACCACGAGCTGAGAAGCCGCCAATGTCCCGACCAGTCCGAGCAGGGCTCGGAGCCACTCCCCGAAAGGCGATCCGGCTGCCACGAACTGGTCGACCTCCTGGGCCAGGAGCTCATCTCCTTGTCGGGCGTCGTAGACGATGAACGCCATGGCTGCGGTGAACACCCCGCCCAGCAGTAGGGCGTCGCCGAGGCCGATGGGGCCGAGGACGACGACCAGGCCGAAGACGGCCACAGCCGCCAACGACAGCAGGGCCTCGCGTTTGAGGATGTCGACGCGGACGGTGATCGGGGTGATCAACGCCGCCGTCCCCAACACGAGAGTCAAGTTGGCGATGTTGGACCCGACGATGTTGCCGACGGCGAGATCGATCGAGCCCTGCGCGCTCGCCAGGGCGGAGATCACCATCTCCGGCAGGCTGGTGCCGAAGCCGATGACGACGGCTCCCACCACCACTTTGGACATTCGGGCCGAGATCGCCACTCGGGCAGCACCCACCACGAACTGATCTGCCGCCAAGGTGAGAAGTGCCAAGCCTCCGACGATCCCGAGAAGCGCTAGAAGCACGAGATCGTCAGACTAGTTCCTGTCGGACCAGGTCGATATCGTGATTCCCGCAACGGCCTCCGGGGAGAAAGGCAGTCATCTCGATGAGCGAAACCTCCCTCCGAGCCGGCTTGTATGCTCGGCTGAGTGAAGTACTGGGAGTCGAGCACGCGGGAACTCTGATGAGTTATCTGCCAGGCGAGGAGCCGGCCGACAAGGGTGATATCCGCCATCTCCACGATCGAATGGGTCAGCTCGACGATCGGATGGACCGTTTCGAGGATCGGATGGACCGTTTCGAAGTGCGAATCGAGGCCAGGTTCGATCGATTCGACGACCGCCTCGACAACTTCCATGCGGCGTTGCGCGATCAGATCCGGACCTTCGCCCTCGTGTCTGTCGCCTCGATCCTGACCACCGCCACCCTGGTAGCCGGCATCGTGCAGGCGTTGGTCAGTTCGGGCTGAAGGCCACTCTCCGGACCGGTGGCTCCCCGCCGGTTAGATTCGAGACGTGGACTTTCTGGTGCTCGGCCCCCTCGAAGTCCGCCGGGACGGACGTCTCTTGGCGTCAGGCCGCGGTAGGGCCCTTTCGATCCTGGGCGTCCTGCTGACTCGCCCGGGGAGGGTGATCTCAGCCGACCGTCTGATCACATCGGTCTGGGGCGACGATCCACCGGCAACGGCCAACAAGGCCCTCCAGACCCACATCTCCGGTCTGCGCAAGATGATCGAGCCCGACCCGTCTCGTCCGGCACTCCTGGTCACGAGGGGAAGCGGATACATGCTCGACGTCGGGTCCTCACTGCTCGACGCTTCGGACTTCGTCCGACTCGTCGACGCCGGACACGACCATCTCCGAACCGGTGCGCCTGCCAAGGCCGCCGTCACTCTCGGCCGGGCACTGGGGATGTGGCGGGGCGACGCCTTCCAGGGCTTGGCCGACTGCGAGGACATCCGTCTGGAGGCGGACCGCCTCGAATCCCTTCGCATCCGGGCGATGGAAGAACTCATCGAATCCCACCTCGCCGCCGGGAACGACGAAGAGGCGGAGTCCGTCGCCGAGAGCCTGCTGGTGGAAGATCCGCTCAGGGAGAGGGCATGGGCCGGTCTGATGCGTGCCCTCCACCGGATGGGGCGCCAGGCGGACGCCCTCCGCGCCTATCGCCGTGCCCGTGAGGTCCTCGGCGAGGAACTGGGCATAGAGCCCTCCCGTGAACTCCAGGACCTGGAAGAAGCCATTCTCCTTGGGGACCCCCGTCTCGATGCCCCGGTCGAGGAGTCCTTCACGCCTCGACTGCCCTTCCCCGGCTCGCTCGTCGACACTGGCGCGATCGTCGGGCGAGAGAGCGAGATCGCTCGATTGGGCACAGAGTTCGACTCGAGCCTCGCCGATGGGCAACGTCTCGTGCTGCTGACCGGGGAGCCCGGGATCGGCAAGACGTTTCTCGCAGCCCGTTTCTGTCGGACGGCTTTCGACAACGGCGCCGACGTGGTCGTCGGGCGGTGCTGGGAAGAGGGCGGTGGACCCTATCGGGCGGTCATCGATGTGATCCGCCAGTTGCTGGCCGGTGGTCTCGCTGAGAGACGAGGTAGTTCCCTGCGCGGCCACCTCCAACGTCTCGTTCCGGATCTCGTCCAGGATTCGACTCCAGCCGCCATCGAGAGAGGAACCGAGCCATACTTGCTGCGGGAGGCGATCGCCGAGTTGTTCCTGGAGGCCGCCCACAGTCGGCCTCTGGTGATCCTCATCGAGGACCTGCAATGGGTGGATGTCGCCACGATCCAGGTGCTGCGTCACTTCCTCGAGCACGACCGTCGTGTGCCCGTACTGATCCTGGCCACGTCCCGTTCCGACGCTCGGTCTGAATCCCCGATAGACGACCTCGTTGGCTCATCCGAGCTGGTGGCCATCCTGCCCGTGCGAGGGTTGAGTCCGACGGCCACGCGGCATCTGGCGGAGAACGAGGCGAATGCGCGGTTGACGGACGAGGTCATCGACTTCGTTCATTCCCAGACTGGAGGCAACCCGCTGTTCGTCGTCGGACTCGCGCGTCACCCTCTGGCATCCGACGGCTTCGCGGATGGGGCTGGTCTCGGTCTTCCACGAACCATCACGCGCTCTGTCCAGGTGCGTCTGCAGCAGCTGCCACCGATCGACCAGGAAGCTGTCGAGATAGGTGCGGTTCTCGGGGAGACCTTCGACCTCTGGCTGGTGCGGAAGCTCACCAGAGAGGACGTGTCGTTCGACGAAGCCACGGCAGCCGGCCTGCTGGCACCGGTTCCTCCCTCCTCGCTCCGGTTCACTCACGACCTCTACCGACAGGCCATTTACGAGTCGATGGACATCGGCCGTCGATCCCTGCTCCACCGAAACATCGCCGAGGTTCTGGTCGAGGTCGAAGCACCCGCCTCGCTTCGTGCGTATCACTGGCGAGAAGCCGGTGTCGCCGTGGAGGCGGCGGAAGCAGCAGCAGATGCCGCCTCCGAGGCAGAGGATCTCCTCGGGTTCGAGAGTGCCCTCTCGTTGGTGGAACAGGCCCTGGCGCTGGTCGACCAGGCACCCGGTGATCATCCCCGTCTGCGATTCCGGTTGCTCGAGAGTCGGGCCCGTCTCGCCTCTCTGACCGGCAGGTTCTCCCACGCGGTCGAATCCGCTCGAGAGGCGCTCGACCTCGCACGACGGGTGTTCGATGGAAGAGATGAA
>DATGPZ010000054.1:0-17825 GCA_035304485.1 Acidimicrobiia bacterium
ATCCCCATCCCGACCGCGATCACCGCCACGAGATTCCCTGCGCCCTCCGGGGTGCGAGCCACCGCTCCCACGACCCCGACCAGGGAAGTTGCCGCCAGCGTCACCGCCACGATCAGGGCCGCCAGGCCCAGCGGGTGACCCCAGTCCGCCCCCATCAGAAACGTCGAAGCGGTCGCCAGCACCGAAAGCGCAAGGACCCCGAACAAGAAGCTGGTCAGTCCTTTGCCCAACAGGATCGACCAGCGCGGTATCGGCGCAGCCTGCAATCGGACCAGGGTGCCGTTGCGCTCTTCGTCGAGCAGGCCGTTGACGCCGAACTGGACCATGAAGAAGAGGAAGAACACCGCCATCCCCGCCGCGAAGTAGGTAGCGGCGTCGAGAACCCGGTCTGCCGCCTCCAGGTGGGTGATGGTGACCAGCGGAGCGGCTCCCGCCCCGGCTCGAGCGATTTCGGGAATGCGGCTCGGATCGGGACCACCCAGCTCACCCGTGAGGTAGGCCTGGACTGCTCGCTGGCCGTCCTCGACCCGGCTCCCGTAGGACCGGGTGATCCCCTCGGCGATGGCCACGACCGTAGGGGCATCTACCACCCCGACGACCTCCAGAGCGGCCGGTTCACCAGCCAGCGCCGCCCGAGAGAAGCCTTCCGGCACGACGATGCCGGCCTGGAATTCACCTGCTTCCACCGCGGACCTCACCGCCTCACCATCCGCCAGTGTCTCGTGAGCCACGACTCCCTGGCGGTCGAGACCGGCGAGAGCCTGGCCCAGGCCGGCAGCGATCTCGCCTCCGTCCTCGTCGGCGAACGCCAAAGTCGTCACCTCCCCCTGATCGATGGCGGCCCCGAAGACGAGGTTGAAGATGAACGCCAGGGCGAGCGGGGTCAAGATCCCCACCACGAACGCCGATCGGTCCCTCAAACGGAGCAGGAGGTCCTTCCACGTGATGCGCCAGGCAGCTCTCATCGATCGCGTAAGGCTTTGCCGGTCAGATGGAGGAAGACGGCCTCGAGATCCGGCTCTTCCACCTCGACACCCGTCACCGACATTCCGGCCGAGGTCGCCGTGGACATGAGCGCCGGCAGCAGCTCGGAAGCGTCCCGTGCCAGCACGGTGACGTCGCGATCGCTGCGCCCCACCTCTACGACCCCGGGCAACGTCGCCAGTGCAGCCGCAGCGGCGTCCATGTCGTCCTTGCCCCTCAACACGACCCTGTCCAGCTGGCCGACCTGTGCCACCAGCTCCCGCCTCGTGCCCTCGGCCACCAGACGTCCCTCGTCGATGATGCCGACCCGGTCGCACAGGCGCTCCGCCTCTTCCATGTAGTGGGTCGTGTAGAGGACCGAGATCCCCTCCCCGGAAAGCACTTCGACGGCCTCGAGGATCGAGTTGCGAGACTGGGGATCGACGCCCACGGTCGGCTCATCGAGGATGAGCAGACGGGGCCGATGGAGCAAGCCGACAGCGATGTTGAGCCGTCGCTTCATGCCACCCGAATACTCGCTCACCTTGTCGTCGCCCCTGGCAGCGAGGCCCACCACCTCCAAGACCTCCGACGTCCGCCGCGACAGTTCCGCTCGGTCCATGCCATACAGCCGCCCGAAGAAGTGCAGGTTCTCCTCTCCCGTCAGATCGGGGTAGAGAGCCAGCTCCTGGGGCACGAGGCCGATAGCACTCTTGGCCTTCCGGGAGCCGGCATCCATTTTCTCGCCCATGACCTGCACGGAACCCGCGTCAGGGCTCAGGAGCCCACTGATCATCGAGATCGTCGTCGTCTTCCCGGCGCCGTTCGGCCCCAGCAAGCCGTAGGTCTCCCCTTCCGATACCGCGAAGCTGACGCCGTCGACCGCCACGAGATCGCCGAAGCGGCGCACGAGGCCGTCGACTTTCAATGCTGCAGTCATACACCACCCAGGTCGGCCATCCTCTTGTGTCTAGCCTTCCAACACCGAGTTTCAAAGTGACTTTCGACTCTCGACAGTTCTGGCGCCAACCCGGGTAGGCTCGGGGGTATGGCACTTCCTCCCGACCTATCCCGGACGCTGGTCGACGACTTCGTACACCAGCTCCCCGATCTGGATCCCGTGGAGACCCGGGAATGGCAGGAGTCGCTGGACGAGGTCGCAAAGGCACACGGCCCGATTCGGGCCCGGTACATCCTCGCCAAGCTGCTCGAACGGGCCAACGACCTGGATCTGGGGGTTCCTTCCCCGATCACCACCCCCTACATCAACACGATCCCTGCCGAGGACGAACCCGAGTACCCGGGAGACGGCGACCTGGAGCGCCGGATCCGCCGCCTGGTCCGCTGGAACGCCGCCGTCATGGTCGTGAAAGCCAACCACCTGGAGAAGGGCATCGGCGGCCATCTGTCGACGTTCGCCTCCTCCGCCACTCTCTATGACGTCGGCTACAACCACTTCTGGCGAGGACGGACCGAGGACCATCCCGGAGACCACATCTACTTCCAGGGTCACGCGGCACCGGGCATGTACGCCCGAGCCTTCCTCGAACGGCGACTCGACGAGTCCCATCTCGACCGTTTCCGCTTCGAGGTCGGCGGCGGAGGTCTGTCGTCGTATCCGCATCCCCGGCTGATGCCTGACTTCTGGGAGTTCCCCACGGTTTCGATGGGCCTGGGCCCGATCAGTTCCATCTATCAGGCCCGCTACAACAAGTACCTGCACAACCGCGGGCTCGACACCGACGACTCGTGGGTGTGGTGTTTCGTGGGCGACGGCGAGGTCGACGAGCCCGAGACGCTCGGGGCGATCTCCCTGGCGGCTCGGGAAAAGCTCGGAAACCTCATCTGGGTCGTCAACTGCAACCTCCAGCGACTGGACGGGCCGGTCCGAGGCAACGGCAAGATCATCCAGGAACTCGAGGCAGTGTTCCGAGGCGCGGGGTGGAACGTCATCAAGGTGATCTGGGGCTCCGGCTGGGACGAGCTGCTCGCCCGAGACGTGGACGGCGCTCTCCTCAACGTCATGAACGAGACCGTGGATGGCGAATACCAGCGCTACAAGGCCGAGGACGGCGCTTACGTCCGGGAGCACTTCTTCGGGAAGGACCCGCGGGCCGCCAAGCTGGTCGAGGACTGGACCGACGAGGAGATCTGGAACCTGCGCCGGGGCGGGCTCGACTACCGCAAGATCTACGCCGCCTACAAGACCGCTACCGAGCTGACCGAAGGCCCCACGGTGATCCTGGCCAAGACGATCAAGGGATGGACACTCGGCCCGGACGTCGAGGGCCGCAACGCCACCCACCAGATCAAGGAGCTGACCAACAAGCAGCTGATGGTGCTTCGCAGCCGGCTCCATCTGGAGGACGTGATCCCCGAGGAGGCCCTGGCGGGCGACAAGAGCCCGCCTTACTTCCGCCCCGAGCCGGGATCCGCCGAATACGAGTACTTGATGGAACGACGGCGGGAGCTGGGTGGCTTCGTCCCCTCCCGGTCCGTGCTGATCCGATCCAAGCTCACCCTCCCAGGACCGGAATCCTTCCAGGAGATATACGCCGGCTCCGGGAAGGCCGAGGCCTCGACCACGACGGCGTTCACCAGGCTGCTCCGCAACCTCACCCGGCACGACGAATTCGGGCCCAGGGTGGTCCCGATCGTGCCTGACGAGGCCCGGACCTTCGGTATGGACTCGCTGTTCCGCGAGCTCGGCATCTACTCGTCCCAGGGACAGCTATACGAGCCCGTGGACCACGCGATGCTCCTCTCCTACCACGAGTCGAAGGACGGCCAGATCCTGGAGGAAGGGATCACAGAGGCCGGATCGACCGCCGAGTGGATCGCCGCCTCGACCTCCTACGCCACCCGAGGCGTGCCGATGGTCCCGTTCTACATCTTCTACTCGATGTTCGGGTTCCAGCGGGTCGGCGATCTCCTATGGGCCGCGGCCGACGCCCGTGCCCGAGGCTTCCTGCTCGGTGGCACTGCCGGGCGCACCACCCTCCAAGGCGAGGGTCTGCAGCATCAGGACGGCCACAGTCTGATACTGGCTTCCACCGTCCCCGTGTGCCAGGCCTACGACCCCGCCTTCGCCTACGAGGTCGGCACCATCATCGAAGACGGGATCCGGCGGATGTACGGCAACGAGCCCGAGGACATCTACTACTACCTGACCCTCTACAACGAGAACTACCGCCAGCCCCCACGCCCCGAAGGGGTGGAGCAGGGCATCCTCGAAGGTCTGTACCGGTTCGAGGAAGCGCCCGAGGGCGGGCAACACCGCGCCACCATCCTCTTCTCGGGCACGGCTCACCTCGCCGCCCGGGAGGCCCGCGACGAACTCTTGGAGCACTACGGCGTGGCCGCCGATCTCTGGTCGGCGACGTCCTACAAGCGCCTCCGGGAGGAGGCTCTGGAAGTCGAGCGCTGGAACCGGCTGCATCCCGCCGCCGAGCCGCGCAGACCCCTGGTTACGCGCCGGCTCGAGGGAGAAGACCGGCCGATCGTGGCCGTGACCGACTTCATGAAGGCGGTTCCGGACCAGGTCGGGCGTTGGATCCCCTCCGACTTCGTCGTGCTGGGCACGGACGGGTTCGGCCGATCCGATAGCCGCAAGGCGCTGCGCAGGTTCTTCGAAACCGATACCGGGCACGTGGTGTTCGCCACGCTCTCGGCCCTCGTGCGGAGGGGAGAGCTCGACGAAAGCGTCATCTCCGACGCCATGCAGAGGTACGAGATCGACCCGGAGGCCCCGAACCCCGCGTCCATCTACTGAACCGTCGTCGTGACTCCCTCCGCTCGGTAGGGTAGGTCACGACATGGCGACCTACCTGGAGCTCGTCGAGGCGGCCCGGCGCTCGGTTCCCGAGATGGAGCCGGCCGAGGTCGAAGATCGCCTGGGCACAGTCACAGTCATCGACGTCCGCGAAGCCGAGGAGCACGCCGCCGGGACCGTCCCCGGTGCCCTCTTCCTGTCTCGGGGGGTGCTCGAGAGCCGCATCGAGGCCCAGGTACCCGACCGTGACACGCCGGTGGTCTTGTACTGCGCCGGTGGCCAGCGCAGCCTGCTGGCGGCTGCCAGCCTCAAGGAAATGGGATATTCCCGGGTCTGGTCCATGGCGGGAGGCTTCAATCGGTGGAAGGACGAGGGCCGACGCTGGGCCGAGCCCGGAGGGCTCACCCCCGACCAGAGGGTCCGCTACAACCGACATCTCCTCCTCTCCGAAGTCGGTGAAGAGGGCCAGCAGAGACTGCTCGATTCCTCCGTCCTGCTGATCGGTGCCGGTGGTCTCGGCTCCCCCGCCGCCCTGTATCTGGCGGCAGCCGGTGTCGGTACGCTCGGGATCGTCGACTTCGACGATGTGGACGCCTCCAACCTCCAGCGTCAGATCCTCCACGGCATCGACCGGATCGGGATGGCGAAGGTCGATTCCGCCCGCGAGACGCTCTCGGCACTGAATCCCGACGTGAAGCTCGTCACATACGGTCAGCGGCTCTCGGCCGAGAACGCCCTCGAGATCATGGCGGGATACGACCTCATCGTGGATGGCGGCGACAACTTCCCGACCCGCTATCTGGTGAACGACGCCAGCCTCCACCTCCGCACTCCCGTGGTCCACGGTTCGATCTTCCGGTTCGAAGGGCAGGCGGCCGTGTTCAGTCCCTACGAGGGCCCCTGCTATCGCTGCCTCTTCCCCCAGCCGCCGCCCCCCGAGGTGGCTCCTTCCTGCGCCGAGGCGGGGGTTCTGGGTGTGCTGCCCGGCATCATCGGCTCGATCCAGGCCATGGAGGCGATAAAGGTGCTGCTCGGCTTGGGCGACACCCTCAGCGGAAGGCTTCTCTTCTACGACGCCCTGGAGCAGGATTTCCAGACGGTACGGGTCCGCCGGAACCCGGATTGCCCCGCCTGCGCCGATCCCGACCGTCCTCCGCTGCTCGTGGACTATGACCACACCTGCACCCCGGCCGGACACGTCGTCCGCACCTGATCGCCTGGCCATCCCGGCCCAGATCCACGACGCCATCGTCGTTCACGCCCTCGTCTGCCAGCCATTCGAGGCTTGCGGACTCCTGGCCTCCGACCCGAACGGGAGATTGCGGATGGCATACGCCCTCGACAACGCCGTGCGAGAGCCCGATCGGTTCACGATCGAACCGGATCAGCACTTCGGCGCCCTACGGCACGCCGAGCGCCACGGCTGGGAGATCGGGGGTGTCTTCCACTCCCACCCCACCTCCGGTCCTCAGATGTCCGCCACCGATCTGGCCCAGCCGCACGAGTCCGGATGGATCCACGTGATCGTCGGTTTCGTGCCCCGGCTGAGCCTGGGTGTGTGGCGTGTGGCGAACGGCGAACCACGCCCTGTGGCGTGGTCGGTGAGCTGATCAGACGGCGGCGAACCAGCCCATCGCCCCCCGATCGGCCAGATGGTGCTGATGGGGATGGAACATGTAGCGGCCCACGCTCGGCAGCGTGAATTCCAGCACCGCCCGTTCAGCTTGGCCCATGGTGATCGTGTCGGTGCGAAAGGCAGGCTCGGCTCCCATCCCGGCGGGATAGACGTCGAACGTCTCGGCGTGGAGGTGGAACGACCCCACCGGTTCGTATTCGGTCATGTTGACCACGTAGGCGCGGACGGGCTCACCCGCCACCACTTTGATCGGGTACCGGTGGTAGTAGCCGGCGACACCGTTCCAGGCCATGAGACGGTTGCGTTCGCCTTCGACCTCGAATCCGGACAAGAGCAGTGCCACCTCCTGGGCTTCCGGTCGCCACTCGGGCGGGTCGACGATCAACATGCCGTACAGGCCACGGGAGATGTGCTCGGCCAGTGGGGCGACATGGCAATGGTACGGATGGAGCCCCGACGGACCCGCCTCGATCTCGTAGGTGAACTCGCTTCCGGGCGGGATCGGCTCCCAGCCGTCCATCTCGGGCGTGTGGGCTCCGTGGAAGTGCAGATTGTGGGGGTGGTCGGTGAGGTTGCGGAGACGGATGCGTAGCAGGTCGCCGGCTGTGGCCCGGATGATCGGCCCCGGAACCGTGCCGCCGAAAGTCCATGCGTGGAACTGGACGCCGGCCCCGATCTCGATGTGCTGTTCGACCACGTCGATCTCGATCTCCTGATCTCCGCGCCGGGGCGGCGGTGGGAAGGTGACATCGTCCAGACTGGAGGCGTCCAGGGAAGCGGGAGGCTCGTGAGCGTGACCGTAGAGAGAGGTCCCCCCCTCTCCGTGGATGTCGGAGTGGCCCAGACCCTGGTATCGGTCCTCGGTAGCCGCCACCGGGCTGAGACGACCCAGTAGGGTGCCTCCCACGAGGGCGGCACCCCCGGTCGTCAGCAGGCGCCGACGGACCGGATCCGGTGAGCGATCGGATCGCTCAGACGATCCCACCGACCAGAGCTCCCACCCCGAAGATCACCACGTAAGCGGCCAGGCCTCCGAACACGTAGGTGAGTCTCTGCCAGCGGGGTATCGGCGACCGGGCGAAGAGGTGATAGGCGATGGCACCTAGGAACGGGACGAGGAGGATCACGGCCGTCCAGCCTATGAAGGCTCCCTTTCCGACCTCACGGCGGGCGAGATCCCAGAGGGCGATGCCGACCCAGGCCGCGTAGAGCACGAACGGCAGGAGGTAGGCGTACAGGCCGAACAGGACGCTGGGAACCGATGCGAACACGACTCCAAACACGTTGATTCCTCTCTCTCGGTGGACTGTCAGACCGGTTGGCAGCTCGGGGACCTCTATCGCCTCCAGATCGGGGGCGGCGAACACACCAACCGCCGGCCGAACCGGGGCCTCCGCTCCGTCCGGCATCTGCGGCTGGGGACCGGGTTTGGGCACGTCCTCGGGTCGCACCTCAGGGTTCAGCCCCAGCTCGCTCTCCGCGATCCGTCCGAGCTGCTCCGTGCTACCGGCGAGCTCGAACAGCACCGGCAAGCGGAAGCCCTCGCACGGCTGGAACGATTCCAGGCCCACCGGCAGCGAGGATTCGAAGTCGTTGCCTTCGAAGCAGTTGCCGGTCGAGGCGGGGCCGGCGAGAGCCAGGTCGGCGCGGCCGGATCCGGCGACCACGTTGTCGATGATCCTGTTGCCACCGGACATCCAGAAGTTGCGCGAGAGGTTGGGCGTGATCGCGATCCCGTTGGCGGGATGGTTCACGATCCGATTCTTCGTCACCAGCGAGTCGTTTCCTCCCGCCAGGATCACGCCGTTGCCGAAGCCCGACCACTGACTGGTGAACGAGGGGGCCTCGGGGTTGCCGTTGTCGTGGATGAGATTCCCGGCGATCGTGACGTCGTGGAACGGCGGCAGCAGTTCGGTGTCGAGGGTGTTGGGGACGATGCCGGCCACGTTGTATCGCCACACCGAGTCGATCAGGTACAGGTCCCCCGACGAATTGGTGCCGGAATAACCGAGCCCGTTCCATTCGGAGATCGAGTCGGTGATGACGGCCTGGCATGGATCGCACTGGCCGATGTAGAACCCGGCGTCGGGAGAGCCGGATGCGTAGGAATGCTCGAGGAGGCCGTCGCCGGAATCGAAGGCGTAGATGCCGTAGTCCTGATTGTCGATCGCCGTCAGGTACGAACCTCGATAACCGCGCACTCCGGTCCAGATCACGCCGTTTTGGAGGGCATTGCGCAAGGTGAGGTTCTCGACCGCCACCCCATCCGAGAAGACGATGATGCCGTTGTCCCGCACGAACTCACCGTCTATCACGACCTCGTTGCGGTCCTCGCCCCGGATCGTGATCCCGGGCGTCGAGACCTGAACCTCTTCCCGATAGACGCCCGGGGCGATCAAGACGAGATCGCCGGGACCGGCCGCATCGACCGCCGCCTGGATGGTGGGATAGTCCGCCGGAACCCGACGGGTGTCTCCCGACCACTCGGCAGGCGACTCGGTCGTCGTGTCCCCGACCGCCGCCGGTGACGGTTCCCCACCGAGGGAAGTGCCGCACGCCGCCAGGAGGGCGACGGCGACGCCGGCGAGCAGTCTCTTCACGATTCCTCCGCGGGCACGACGGTCAGGGTACCGGCCATGCCGTCTCCTTCGGCGTTGCCGTGGAACGTGCAGAAGAAAAGGTAGGTTCCGGGCTCGTCGAAGGTGAGGGTGGCGGCGTCGCCCTCCATCTGGGTCAGCGAGCCGAAAACGTCCTCCGTGGACCAGCTGTCGTCGGCCGCCACGGCGTTGTGGGGATTTCGACCCGCCCCGACGAATGTCACTTCGGTCCCCGCCGGAACGGTGACGTCCTGGGGAGCGAAGCGGTTGTCGAGCATCTCGACCACCACGCCGTCCGGCGCGGATGAGCACGCCACGAGCGTCGCGGCCGCCAACGCCAACGCGAGAAGGCGGATCACCCGGAGCGGGAGAAGAGCTTCTTCAGCCAGGACCAGAGACCCGAGAAGAACAACGCCAGACCGTTCACCTGTTTGGAGCTCTGGACTGCCGCCGCCTCGACGGGAGTGGCCGCCCCCAGCTTGGCTTCGAGGCAAGCGACGAAATCGCCGATCAGCCGCTTCGAAATCTCGTTGATCAGGCCGGTGCGCCCGAATTGGGCGGCCGGCCCCGACAGCATGACGTCGGCATCGATGTTCACCCGTGTCCCGCCTCCGTCGGCGGCGCTCAGCGCATAGTCGACCTTCACCTGGCCCCGGCTGCCTCCCCGCTTGTCGACGCCCTTTCCCGAGATGGTCGCAGAGCGAGCCTCGGGATCCGGAGTGATGGTGGCCTCGCCTTCGAAGGCGGCAGTCATCGGGCCCAGCTTGACCGACACCAGCCCGGCGTAGACGTTGTCGCCCATGTCCTCTTTCAGCTCTGCTCCCGGAAGGCAGTCGGCCACCGCCGGGACGTCTTGGAAGAACTCCCACACCTCGTCCAGAGGGCGGTCGACGGTGAACTCGTGTTCGATCTTCATGCGACTCTCCGTTCTCGCTCAGCCGGTCTGATCGTAACCGTCGGCCAGCCGGGGGCCTTTTCGGTCTCGTAGGAAGCCGGCGCCATAGCCGCGCCGCACGGCGGTGATCTCGGCCAGGATCGCCCAGGCGATCTCTACCGGCCCTTCGGCCCCGATGTCGAGCCCGGCCGGCCCGTGCAGGACTTCGAGGTCGTGGGTGGTGGGTCGCACACCGCGCTCCTCCAGATCGGCCAGCAACCGCCGCAGGCGCTCACCCGGCCCCAGGACACCCACGTAGGCCACCTCACGGCCTAGGACGGCACCCAGGTAGTCGAGATCCCGCAAGTAGTTGTGAGACATGATCACGACAGAGGCGGTCGCATCGAGATCGACCGCCTCGGCCAGTTCGCCCGGGGGAGTCTGCACCAGCGCAGTGGCTCCCGGAAAGCGCTCCTCGTCGAGGAACACTCGTCGGTCGTCCACCACCGTCACCTGATAGCCGAGCTCGGCGCCGAACCGGACCACGGGGACTGCGTCGTGACCGGCGCCGCACACGATCAGCCGACGTGGCGAGCCGAGGACCTCCACCATCACCCGACCCTCGGAGGTCTCCTCGACCCGATTCCAGCCATCGGCTACGGCCCGTGAGGCGAGCTCGCCGTAGGGTCCGGGGTCACCGGGCCGCACGAGAACGCGTTGGCCCACCCGTCCCTCGTCCAGGTGATGGATCAGGACCGACGGGCGGGGCGAAGACTCGAGCTGTTCGATCAGGTGTTCCACCGACTCGGGCGGCTCCACCACCAGCTGGGTGGCGCCGTTGCAGCCGATGCCCCAACCCCACACCGCCTCGTCATCGGCCGTCAAATCGAACTCGACGAGGACAGCCTCCCCCGAATCGATGACCTCGCCCGCCTTCTGTCGGAGATCCTGGTCGAGGCAGCCCCCCGAGACCGTGCCGACGCTGGTCCCATCGGCACCCACGAGCTGACGGGCGCCCAGCCCGCGGTAGGTCGATCCGCGAACTCCGACGACTGTGGCGAGGGCAAAAGCCACACCCCGCCTCGACCAGTCTCGGGCCGTCTCCAAGATGCGTTCGAGTTCGGTCATCGGTGCTCGGTGTCTCCTCCCAGGAGCTGCAGGACGTGGGGTAGCACCGGCAGGAGAGCCTCGAGGTTCTCGCGCGCGCCCTTGGGCGAGCCCGGCAAGTTGACGACCAGGCTATCGCCCACCGTTCCTGCCGTTCCTCGGGACAAGGCCGCCATCGGTGTCGACTCGAGCCCACGGGCGATCATCAGCTGCACGAGTCCGGGTGCGCGCCGCTCGAGGATGCGCTCGGTCGCCTCAGGGGTCACATCCCGCGGCCCGAAGCCCGTACCGCCCGTCGTGGCCACGACGCGCGCCGACTTCGTCGCCGAGAGCAATTCCTCTGTGATCGCCTCGGCCTCGTCCGGGACCACCGACCGTGTGACGTCGGTGGCTCCTGCCTCCCGAAGCAGCGACGCGAGGACATCCCCCGACTCGTCTCGGCGGGCACCGTTGAAGACTCCATCCGAAACGGTCAGAACATGGGCAGTCCACACGAAGTGGACGTTACAACGATTCCACGAACGGATCGGACAGAGAGGGAGGAATGACGACCCCGCGACGGAGGAGGAACTGGAAAACCAGGGCGAATCCGACCAGCCAGATGAGTGGAAGCCACGACCAGCCCGTCCGGACCCGCTGCGCTTCCACCCTCACGTTGCGAGTGCCCAGGGACGCCACGACGGTAGCCACGGCGAACAGCCCCAGGAACGGCAAGCTCGGGATGAGGCCCGTGTCGTCGGGGAGGAAGATCGGGGTAGTGATGAGCGGGCCCACCACGGCCGGTATCAGTGCCAGTCGGGCCGTGAACTGGAATCTCTTCGTCGGGGTCTCTATCTGGGAGACTCGCTCGGCGTAGGCCAGGAATGCGGGGGCGGAGGCGAGCGCCACCGACACCATCCCGACCAGGCCTCCGGCCGCCACCACGAGGTCGAGACCGGCCGGGACGTCCAGACTGTTGAACGCCCGCGACAAGTTCGAGCTCTCGCTGAAGGGCACCATGACCAGCTGCATGAAACCTTGACGGAAGCAGTGGAGCACCACCCACAAGACCGTCAGCCGGGCGGCGTCGTAACGCCTGGCTCCCGGATAGAGGGTGAGGAAGAAGATCCCTGCGACCAGCGAGAGGGCGGCACCGCCGGCCAGGGCGAGCTCCGAGCCTCCCGCCTGGAAGACGACCTCGTTGTGGTAGAGAACGGGCTCGCGGTCGGCCAGCCATCCCGCCAGTGCCAGGCCGAGATGGTCGAACAGGAACGCGACAACGACTCCGACCGCAGAAGCGAAGGCGGAGGTGGCGATCCAGGAGACGCCGCTGGTGGTTCGGGACCGTTCCCGGCTCCGGACGGCGGTTTCGGTGTCCACGTACCGGCATGCTAAACCGACCTTCCCGAACTTCTACTCCTCTCCTCCACCCGGAGCGACATGTCTGAAGGGATCCCACCCGCCCCCTACCTCCCCACGGCCCGCCCGGATGTGGTCGAATCGACCACCCTGGCCCGGGCCGGCTGGTATTCCGACGGCCAACACGGGGGCGTGGTAGCCGCTCTGATCGGCCGGGAAATCGAACGAGTTCCCACACTGGCTCCTATGGAGGTCGCCCGCCTCACAGTGGAATTGTTCCGCGTGGTACGGGTGGTTCCTCTACGTCTCGAGAGCCGGATCGTGCGGGAAGGGAAGAAGATCCAGGTGGTAGAGGTGTCGGTGTTCGACGACGAGGCCGAGGTGGCCCGGGGAGTGGGCCTGCGGCTCCGCACGACGGAAGTGCAGCTTCCGACGACGGCCCGTCCGCAAGAGCCGGCGCTGGTGCCGCCGCAGGAAGCTCTAGCGCCCGACATGCGCACTTTCGGCATCGGAGCACCGGGCCGGGTCCTCTTCCACCGCCACGCCGTCGAGGTGCGAGAACTCGATCCGGGATTCGCCACCATCGGACCGGGCGGAATGTGGATGCGCATCACGCGGCCGCTGGTGGCGGGCGAAGCACTCAGCCCACTCGTTCGGGCCACGATCGTGGGCGACTTCGTCAACGGGCTCTCCCGACTCGACGACTCACGACGCTGGTCGTTCATGAACGCCGACCTGAGCATCCACCTCCAACGTCACCCCGAGGGAGAATGGATCGGTGTGTCGGCGGAGTCGCGGTGGGAGGCTGTCGGACGAGGCGTGGCGGCGGGGGTGCTCCACGACATCCGCGGAGAGTTCGGCCGCTCCACTCAGAGCCTCTTCCTGGAGCCGACTCCCTGAAATCAGCGGCGCTTGCGTCGCATCAGCCGTTCCAGGGTCTCCGACCCCGAAACCACCGGAGGCGGGCCCTCGGCCTCCGCAGCCTGCTCGAGGGCCCGGTCTACGCGTATCCTCTCCCGGCGACGTTCGGTGCGGAGCCCCTCCCGCCATTCGGTTGCGTCCTCGGGCGAGAACACCAGTCGGCGCATGGCGACATCGGCCAGGAACAGGACGAGCGCGGCCATGAGCACCCAAGGCCCGGCCGGGAGCAGGGCATCGCCCCGATTCGCGGCCCGGTCGAAAGCCTGTGACGGCTCGATGCCGACGCGTCCCCCGGTCGCCTCGGCCGCCAGCGTCACTCCCGGCAAGTCAGGATCCCGGAAAGCGAACTCCTCGGCGTAGCCGGATACGGCCCCTCCTCCCGCCGAGACCGCCGTCCCATCTCCGCGCCTCAACTCGACCGCCACCCAATAGGCGCCAGGCTGGGACGCAGGGAGGCTGGCGGCGAATTCGGATTCCCCGGTTTGGGTCAAGGGGACCGACAGCGTCTCCCCCGCTGGTGTTCGCACTGTGGCGACGGCGGCACCGTCCAGCACCGATTCTCCAGCATCGAAGCGGATCCCCAGCGTTCCACCGTCCACCGTCACCTCCGGAGGGTTGTCGCGTCCGGCCGGCAATACGTCTCTCAGCACGGCACCCCAGAACTCGACGAAGCCGTCCCAGGTGACCCATCCCGTCGCCCATCGCGAGGTGGCGTCGGAAGTCCAGACCGCGGCCCGCCCCAGTCCCCGCTGCCAAGTGGCATAGAGGGGATCACCGGGCCCCACCTGGAGAGCGGTAGACGATCCGGGCTTTGCCTTCGTGGCCACGTATCCGAGGAGAGGCGGCGCCTCTTCGAGATCGTCGGTCGCCGCCGACGGAGCCGCAAGTGCCGGAACGAACGTGCCCTCGTTGGCCAGATTGCGGGCCGCCGTCAGGGTCTCCTCCACGAAGATCTCGGGAATCGAATCGAGGTCGTCACCCGGGTAGAAGCGGCCACCCCCGACGTCGGCCATTCTCCGGAGGGTGGCCCCGCTCCCCTCCCCCGTGCCCAGGACCGAGAGCGTGATGCCGGCGTCGGCGATCTGACGTGCCAACGGCACCAGGTTCGCCTCGTTCGGATCCCAGCCGTCGGTGAACAAGACGATATGACGCAGCGAGCCTTCCAGCCCTTCCAACTCGTCGACCGCCGCCTGCAGGCCGCGAGCCAGCTCGGTGTCGCCGTTGGCGGTGATGGGCGCCAACGCCTCTTCCACCACGGCCGGGTCGGGCCGGCTCTGCAAGGGAAGGAGCCAGTCGACCCCTCCCGCCACCGCCAGGACGCCGACGGAGTCCTCGGGCGACAACGCCTCGACCGCCGCAGATGCCCCCACCTTGGCGATGTCGGTTTTCACCACTCCCCCTTCGTTCATGGAGCCCTCGCGGCAATGGCAGGCACCCATCGATCCCGAAGCGTCGATCACCAGCACCTCGGCCACCGGCTGGCGTCTGATCAGGTCGTCGGGGTTGGAGGAAACCGGAAGCACCGCCTCCAACGGAGTCTGGTGATAGTCCCCGAGCCCAAACGACTGATCTCCGCCCACCACCACCAGGCCCCGGCCGAGATCCTCGACGAAGGCCGACAACGCAGCCGACTCCTCGTCACCGGGTGCCGGGAAGTTGACCAGGACCACGGCATCGTAGGCCAGGAGCTCAGTCTCGGAGGGGATGGACCCGCGAACGTCCACTTCCAGCCCGCCTGCCTGGAGGGCACGGGCCAGGTCATCGCCTTCCCCGGAACGTCCTTCCACCACCGCGACGCGGGCCGGACCCAGGATTCGATACACGCCGGCGCCCACGTCGTTCTCGGGTCGGGTGTCGAAGTCGGTTTGGACTCTCACGTCCACCATCTCGAAACCGGACATCTCGCTGGGCACGTCCACGGACACATCTGTCCGGCCGGCTTCCAGTGTGACCTCCTCGGTGAACGTCCGCCCATCGTTCGTTTCGAACACGACCGTGGCGGGTCCCGCCTGGTTGGAACGCAAGACGGCGGTCACGGTGGCGGTCTCGCCCAGACGCGAGACGGTGGGTACCCGGACTGTCTCGACCATCACGTCAGCGCTCCGGGCGGTGTCGACGACGTGGAAGTCCACGGCCACGCCCGACTCGGCCAGTCCTTCAGCCGCCGCCTCCAGACCCGAGGAGGTGGGAACCGCGTCGGTGAGCACCACGACACGACGCGAGCCCTCGCTGGGCAGCAGGGAGCCGGCTGCCACCAAGGCGCCTGCCAGGTCGGTGGCGGATCCGTCGACCTCGGTGCGGATCCCATCGAAGTCACGTACCGGCCCTACGGATCGGTCCAGGCGCACCCCATTGCCGAATACTGCGATCCCTGCCCTATCGGGAGCCGAGCCCTCCGCCAGAGCAGCCTCCAGGAAGTCCTCTTGCGCCTCCCGCGCTCCCTCTCCGATCGAGTCCGAGCGGTCCACCAGAAACAGCACCGAATGGGTCTCCACCGAGCGCACCAGATAGGGCCCGGCGGCTGCCACCGTCGCCAGCACCACCACCACACAACGGGTGACGACCGCCCACCGGTGCTGGCGGCGGGGAACGGTGCGTCGACCCCAGCGGGCGACCATCCATACCATCGCCAAGGCAACCGGTATCAGGAGCAGGGCCCAGGGACGGTCGAATCTCACGTCGCCACCCCTTCCGTTCGTCGGCGCCATCCGGGGCGCTGGTGGGCGATCCACCACTCCAGAGTGATCATCACCAATGTCGCCGCCACGACCCAGGGCGCCAGCTCGCGGACCAAGAAACCTGCCTCCTGGCCTCCACCGGGAGCAGCGCCGACCGCGATGTCCCGGCTCGGACCGGCAGACTCGGAGGGGACGAATCGGCGAACCGCCACCTCACCTGGAGTGACTTCACCCTCCTCGTCCACGTAGTCGACCCGGTACACACCGGGAAGGTGGGTGTCGACGAAGCTGCCGGCGTCGGCCGGGAGCTGACGAACTTCACCGTCGGGCAGGGTGATCCGGGCTCTGGTTCCGGAGGGCGTGATCAACTGGATGGGACTGCCCGCCGGTTCCATCGACACCGTCCCGCTCTCGCCTCCTCCCAGCCACTGGAAGAGATTGGCGCCGAGAATCGGAAACGCCACCTGGACCGGCAGGTTCGAGTGCACCAGATCGAAGGTCGAGTAGACGACCCGATGACCGTCGACCTCGCCCAAGAGGATGAGCGGGGTCGATCCCGAAGACACGAGGGGGAGCCAAGACACGGTCTCCACCACCTGCGCCTGACCCACGACCACCTCGGATAGGTCCACTCCGTCGAGGACCGGGTCCCCAGGACGAGAGAAAGTGACGGCCAGGTTCTCTTCCAGGCCCATCAACTGGAGACCCTCGGGGGCGGTCTCGGTGCGGATGATCCACGCCGGACGGTCGATCGCGGGCAACGGACCACCATCGACCACCAGGATGTCGGATTCCTCGCCCCCGGCGGCCGTCACTCCTGGCACCACATCGATGAGCGCATCGAGAAACGGCGATCCTGCGCCCTGGACCCCGACCGTGAGAGTGGCACCGCCGCCGATCACGAGATCCGCACGGTCGTCGAGCGGAAGCGAATCCGGCTCTCCCGCCAGCCGGGCGGTGAGCACCGTCCCCGGTCCGGCCGTGACCGGAACCACGTCGCGAGCCGAACCATCACCCGGGACTTCCAGTTCTACCGAGCCAACCGGGAGACCGTCCGCCTCCAGTTCGACGACGGCGGTCTGGTCGGAAGGGGCCATGTTCTCCACCTGCAAGAACACGCGGACGGCGCCTTCGGCAGAGGGCTCGGCATCGAATCCCGATATGGCGAGGTTGGGCCCGAAGTCGTCGAAGACCAGGTGCTCGGCCCCCACCACCGGCTCCTCGGGGAGGGATGCGGTGCCGCCATCGGAGAAGATCACGACCCGTGTCTCCCGATCCGGCGCCGCCAGTCCCCGCGCCAGGCCGATGGCACCGGACAGGTCCTCCACCCCTCCCCCTGCTTCGAGACTCTCGATGGCATCGGCGATCGCTTCGGGGTCGGCAGAGAACGCCTCCAGCACCCTCGGGACCGGCCCGGCTTCGACGACCGACGCCAGGTTCGACTCGGACACATCCTCTGCCAGATCGAGGGCGACCGTCTTCGCCCGCTCCAGGCGGCCCGCCATCGCCATCGAACCCGAAGTGTCGATCACGAACACCGTGTGAGGTCCCAGCACCGTCGCCTCGGACACGAACGGCCGGGCGATCGAGAAGACGAACAATGCCAGGATCAACAACTGGAGGAGGAGAAGCCACGTGAACCGGAGCGGTTTCCAAGGAACGGCCGACGAAACCTCCTCCTCGACCGATTCCCACAACATCACCGATGCCACGCGGCGTTCACGTCGCTTCGAGCGCAGCATGTAGAGCGCTACCAGTGGACCTGCCAAGGCCGCCAACGCCAGCGCGGTCGGAGCGAGGAACCTCAACCGACCACCTCCTGGCGGGCGAGGCCTGCCAAAGCATCTTCGACGGCGTCCGGGCCACTCCGCACCAGTAGGTAATCGAGGCCCGCACGGCGTGCCCGTCGGGAGACATCGAGCGCGAAGTTCTCGACGGT
>DATGPZ010000055.1:0-7138 GCA_035304485.1 Acidimicrobiia bacterium
GACGATCCACATCGTGATCGTGATCCCCAGCGTGACGATGGCGAACGGGAACCCCCGCACCCGGCGGAACGCCAGAGTGCCGACCGGCAGGCTGAACAGTGCGGCACCCGCGGCGCCGGCGAGCAGGCTGACAGGAAATGACATCCCCGCCTTGGTCGATCCCAGCGCCGCGATGTACGCGCCGAGGCCGAACGACGTGGCGTGGGTGAGGGCGAGGTAGCCCGTCATCCCGAAGATCAGATTGAAGGACACTCCCAGCATCACGAACAGGAGTGCCACCACGCCGATGTTCCCGGCGTGCCCGGTGCCCATGATCGCCGGCAGGGCGATCAGGACCACGGCGAGGACGATCCCCCATATCCGTGTGAGTTTCATCGCCTCAGCTCCATCGCCACGGTTCCTTCCCCGAACATTCCTCCCGGACGAAGCAGCAGGAAGACCGCCAACAGCACGAAGGCGAGGGCGTGCTGGAAGTCGTGCGATATGTATCCCGCCACCAGGGCCTCGCTGATACCGAGGACGTACGCCCCGATGAGTGCGCCACCCACCGATCCGAGGCCGCCGGCGATCACGATCGCCATGCTCTTCAAGGTGAGGAGCACGCCCATCGACGGCATGGCTCCGAAGATCGGCGCGATCAATGAGGCGGCCCAGCCGGCGAGGACGCCAGCGAGGAGCATGGTGATCACCCGGATCCTGCTGATGGGGATGCCGACCATCTGGGCGGCATCGTTGTTCTGAGCCACTGCACGGATGGCCTTGCCGAACTTCCCGATGGTCAGGAACGCGGCGAGAGCGCCCAGGGCGATCATCGAGCCGACGATGGCCATGGCCCGGGGCCCGGAGATGCGGATCGAACCGATCTGGATGACGTTGGAGATCCAGCTACCGCCGACCTGCCGGGGTGTGCCGCTGAGGACAACGATGACACCGGCCTGGATGGCGGTGGACAGGCCCAGGGCGGCCGTGAACGAGGTCGTGCCGGGAGCCCGGTAGAGGCGCCGGAAGACCAGTCTCTCTACCATGAAGGCGAGGGACGCGGCGATCACGATTGCCGCCAGGGTGGCGAGGGGCAACCCCCAACCTGCGTCCATGAGCAGGATCACGAAGGCATACGCCGCCACCATCATGAAGTCGCCGTGGGCGAAGTTGCCCACCCGGGCGATCCCGAAGATCAGGGTGAGCCCGACCGCGATCAGGGCATAGATGGAGCCCAGCGACAGCCCGTTGACGACTTGTTGGATGAACTCGACCACTGGTCTTGACACGCCCCTTCCTGCTGTGGACCCGGACGCCGACGCTAATGGGGCCCGACCAAACGGTCGGGCCCCATCCATGTGCCTAGCGATTCCCCCAGGTGTCGTCCGAACCGACGATCTCGACCCGGCAAGTCGCCTCACAAGTGGCGCGGGCGACATACACCGGGATGTGAGCCTGGTGATGATCGTCGAAGGTCATGGTGCCGGTGATGGCCTCACGGGTGACGCTCTCCAGCGCTGCCCGAACGGCCTCGGGCTCGGTGGAGCCGGCGGCCTCGATGGCTGCTGCGTAGAGGTACACGGCCTCGTAGGCGGTGTAGGCCTGGTACACGGGGTCCATGTCGTGCATCGCACGGAACGCCTCGATGAACCGCTGGTTCTCCGGCGAGTCGATCTCGACGTAGTAGGGCTCGGTGGAGTGCAGGCCGTTGGCGACGTCACCAGCCTCATCGAAGAGCTGCTTGGTGAGCGAGAGACCACGGCTGTAGAGCGGCTGGGTCAGACCGAGCTCTCGGTACTGACGGAGGAACGGGAGCCCCGGGTCGATCGTGCCGACGAAGAGGATGGCATCCGCATCGCTCTCACGGATCTCGGTCAGGGCGGAGCTGAAGTCCAGCTGGCCCTCACGGGAGAAGAAGTGCTCGAAGGTGATGTCCGAGCCATGCACCTGCAGGGCCTTCCGGAACTCCTCGGCGGCACCACGACCGAGGTCGTCGTTCACGGCCACCACGGCAAGCTTCTTGACACCCTGGTCCGCCATGATCTTGGCCATCGCGGGAGCGAAGGCGGAGTCCGGCGGGTTGTTGCGGAAGATCCACGGATTGCCACCGACACCACCCTGTTCGGTGATGGCCGGGTTGGTCGAAGCCGTGTTGATCATCAGCGCCTCGAGCTCCTGGAGCACCGGCATGATCGCCAGGGTGCTGGAGCTGCACTGGGCCCCGATGATCAGGCGGACGTCCTCCACCTCGATGAGGCGACGCGCCGCACTGACACCCTCCGCGGGCTGGCACTGATCGTCCTGGACGTTCGCCTCGAGCGGACGGCCGAGCACGCCGCCGGCGGCGTTGATCTCCGCGACGGCCAGCTGGATGCCGCCTGCGGACTGGGACGCCACGAAGGAGGACGGGCCCGTTAGAGCGAAGATGCCGCCCAGGACGATCGGGTCACCAGTGGGGGCGCCCACCGTCGTGGTGGTCTCTTCTGCGCCACCGGCCGTCGTGGTCGTCGCCTCGGCGGCGGTGGTGGTCGTGGCGTCGGTCCCTCCCCCACACGCAGCTATGAGCAGCGCCAGGATCCCAAGGACTCCGGCCAATCTTGATGTGCGGCGCATATGCATCCACTCCATATCTCTGGTCACTTGTTCTGGTTGTCCTGCGGCAAAAACCCGGTGCATCCGGTCAGACCGTGATCTGCAGCTGACCATCGGCGGTGACCGTGGTCCCGCCGATCTCGAGGGTGGGGAAGCGCATCGTCATGTCGACGTGAGCGGGGCCGTCGGTCTCGCCACCAAGGTGGGTGTCGCAGCCCAATGCGAAGGCGATGGTCCCCTGGACGTGGGTGTCCTCGGATGGGGCGCCGATGCCGCTCCACTTGCACAGCGGGTTGGTGCCCACCCCGAGCTCGGTCAGATTGAAGGCCCGTTCGTCATTGAGACGCTCGAGGAAGGTGCGGAGGAGCTTGGCCTCCATACCACCGTGGATCGACACCACGCGGTTGGCCTCAACCTCCAGGTAGATCGGCTCGTGCAGCTCCTTGTAGTCGTCGGCGCACACCGTGCGGTCGACGACCAGGGTTCCGTAGACCGAACCGGGGTCGGGGACCCGGGCGATGCTCCCGGCAGGGAGGATCTGCAGCTGCCCGGACTGGACTGCCCCGTCCCGCTGGAGGGTTCGAAAGCGGCCGATGGTAAAGCGGAGATCGGTCCCCTCCTCGGAGGTGACACGGACCTCTGCCTCCTGATCGACGATCTGACCTACCGCTCGGATCAGCTCCGACTGGTGCCGGGCCTCCTCCTCGGTCTGGAAGAGCATGCGGTAGGCGTTGAACGCCGAGTGGTACGGGAGGAATATGCCCCGCTTGCCCTTGTCAAGGAGCTCCTTCAGATCCGGGCTGAAAAGGATCTCCGTGTCGGACCCCAGCAGTACGAATGCGTCGGCAGCCTCGAGGGTGGCCAGCAGGACCGGCGGGATATTGAGCGGTTCCTTGAGGGAACGACCGGCGAACACGCCGTACTCCTGAATGAGATGCTCTGCGAACGGCGCGTAGGTGACAGCAGTGGTCTGATCGTGCTGGAGCGCGGCGACCGCCCGGAAGGCGTCGTAGACGTGGACCGAGACGGTCTCGTCCCAGGCGATGACCAATTGCTCCTCGGGCTTGAGACCGAGGTGGTAGTTCAAGGCAACGTCGGCGTGTGGCAACAGCTGTCGTGCGGAGAACTGGTCTCTCACTGCGCCTCCCTTTCCCTCAGGGACCGCTCGATGACATGGCGGTCCGGGGTCCTGGTATCGAGGCCGATGCGCACGATGTCCGCCAGCAGGTCGGCAAATGCCATGTGCGTGCGGACACCCGCCCCATCGACCTCCATGGTCGGACCGGTCGAGAACCCGTCAACACAGCCGGCAGCGCAGGCGGCCTCGAGCATGTATCGCTCGTCCTCACCGGTGTGGAGTACATCGGTCCGATTGGCCTGGGCCGCGGCCGCGGCGACGATTGCGTAAGCCCCCCAGTTGGAGCATCCCGCGACAATCAGGTGATCCGTGGCCACGAGGCTGGCGATGGTCGGACCGGTCTTGACGATCTCCCTGACCGCCGAAGCGATCTTGCCCATCCCCATCTCGTTCCCGAGATCCCCGATGCCGATCGTGAGGACCCCCTTCTTGGCGGCGAGGTCGAAGAGGAGGTCGGCCTTCGCCAGCGACTCGTCGACGCGGGAGCCGGATCCGGTCCGGTAGCCACCGCCCTCGCAGGGCCCGATCTTCTCGACGGCGACTACGGCAGAGGCGCCCTGGATCAGCTCGGAGGCGAGAGCCCTCGCCTCCTCGACATCGGTCGGGAAGGGCATGACAGCCACCGAGCGCGGTAGCGGTAGCTCATCCGGCTCTCGGACGTTGAGGCCGGCGGCGACGCTCACCACGCGCATCACCTCGGCCACCACCTCCTCACAGAGGAGGACGACGCGGGCACCGGTGAGGGCCACCACGGCACGGGCCAACGAGACCGCCCCGAGGGGACCATCGGTCTCCCCCACCGGCAGGGCCACTGGGTGGACGTGACCGGTGACGATGTACACGGTCCCGGAGGCGGCGGCTTCGAGAAGGGCACTGGCGGCGGACCATGCGAGCGGGGCTCCCATCAGGTCCCTGGCGGCGTGGTACAGCGGGTCGATGACGCCGCTGCTGACGGTCTGGCCCGACCGACGGAACTCGACGGCCATCAGATGGTCAATCGATTCGGCCAGACCCGGATAGGACTGAGCAGACACCCTGTCGACTATACACTATGCATAATTTGCGGCAAACGAGAGGAGCTACTCGCTTCCCTGCACCCACTCCCGCCACGAATGGGGACGGAACTCACACCCAGAGGCCTTGATGACGTCGACCACCCTCTGCAGTTCACCGGCCTGACCGCTGCGCGCCTGCTCCATGCGGGCCTCGACGTCGTCCCGGCCACCCTTGCGGGCCTGGATCTCGAAGGCGCGCTCCAGGACCTCCTCGGCCTCGAGCGCCGGCACCACCACCACGCCGTCCTCGTCACCCACAACGACGTCACCGGGGAACACGACCACACCCCCGCAGGCAACCGGGCCGTTGACTTCGCCGCGGCCCAGGTCGGTGCTGCCCGAGCGCGGCGTCACCCCTGCGCAGAACACCGTGAGGCCCGACATCTCGATCTCGGCACGGTCGCGCACCATCCCGTCGACAACCAGGGCCTGGGCCCCGCGCGCCGCAGCATCCATGATCCGATTGCCACCCATGACGGCTCGCTCCGCCTCGCCTCCGGCCGCGGCGACCAGGACGTCGCCCGGGCGCATCGTCGTGATGGCAAGGCGGATCATGAAGCCGTCGCCCGGAGTGACTTGGACGGTCGTGGCCCGGCCGGCGACCGTCTCCTTGGGGAGGTAGACCGACTGGATCCGGCGGTCCATCACCCCAAAGCCGCTCATGGCGTCGGCGACCGATGGGACTGTCAGCTCCCGGAACCTCGCGATGACCTCTTCAGGGACGGTCGTGTCGGGCGCGAATGCGCGAAACCCAATGCTCATAGGTGTTCTTCCTCCAGCTCACAGAGGGCTCAGCCCTCCAGATTGGCGTCCTCGAGTCGCTGAACGTTCTGCCGAAAATGCTCATCCTCCAGCTGTAGGACGCCGCCCAGGTCTCCTTCGAGCAGCGCCTCCAGAATCGCGACATGAGCCTGATGCGAGTGACGTAAACCATCGTGATCTAGACCGGTCGCGAAGAACTGTGCCTGGGCGTTGAGGGGGCTGATGGCAGTGGAAAGCAAAGCGGAGCCGGTCCCCTTGCTCAGTACTCGATGAAACTCCGACAGGGAGTACCGGAACTTGACGAAGTCCTTGCTCTGGTAGGCCTCCTGGCCTGTTTCGATCACGTATGCAAGTTCCCTCAGGAGATCCGATTCCTGTCCCTCGATGATCCGTCGCAATGAAAGCTTCTCAATGACATGCCTGATCTCGTATATCGCAACAGCCTCCTCGAATCGCACCGGACGAGACTGAGCAACAGTGACGCCGCGATGAGGGCGGAGGACGAGAAGGCCCTCGGCTTGCAAGATTCCGAAAGCCTCTCTCACTGGCGTGGAGCTAACACCCAGGCGCTTGGCGATTTCGTTTTGCTGCACTGGCGTGCCTGGGGGTAGCTGTCCGGAAAGTATCTCCTGGCGTAGCACGCTGGCTACGGCAGAAGCTTTTGTCTCATGCCCCAGAGAATTCATGTTCACCAGTCAGGCTGAATCCGCCCATGCGCTCTTCGATACTATAGGTCGGGTGCATTATGCATTGGACGGATGCCCAAACTGGTCACTTCAAGGCATCTCAGCGGCGGTTGGTGGGTGTCGCCTGATGGAAGACGAGGCGCCATCGCCCGTCCGACCATCGCTTCCACACCGAGCACCGGTTCGCCGCCGTGGCGTAATCGATGCCCATCTCCGTGCGGTAGGTGACGAGAGCAACGTCGGGCCCCAGCATCCGGACCTCGAAGTCGGGAAGTGGCAACCGTGCCTGGATGTCGACGGGGTCCGTCCGGATGATCTGACCCCGGCTCCACACCCGACCCGACGATCCGAACTCCACATAGTCGGGTGAGAGCAGGCCTTCCATGTACTCGCTGTCGAATCGGGTCTGCGGCAAGTACAGGGATTCCTCGAGATGCTGCAGCGCGAGAAATACGCTCCCGGGGGTCGGATCTTGCATTACGGCGGCCAAAATAGTGTCAGGACCCGTAAGGAACCGGTGAGCTCGACCTTCGTACCCCCAGACTTCGATCCCCCTCGGGAACTGTCGACACGCCACTTCCGGCTCGAGCCTCTCGACCCCCAGCACAACGAGCGGGACCACGCCGCCTGGACCACCAGCATCGAGCACATCCGCTCCACGCCCGGGTTCCCGGACGGGAGTTGGCCCCCGGTGGAGGGAATGACTCTCGAGCGGAACCTCGCCGACCTGGAACGGCACGCCAGGGACTTCGAGGCGAGAACCGGCTTCACCTACACCGTCCTCAACTCCGAGGATGACGTGATCGGCTGTCTCTACATCTATCCCGACCCCACAGGGGCGAACGACGCCGAGGTCCTGTCGTGGGTGACCGCCCGACATGCCGAGCTCGACGTCGTGCTCTACGAGACCGTGTCCGAGTGGCTGG
>DATGPZ010000056.1:0-46238 GCA_035304485.1 Acidimicrobiia bacterium
CCGGCACAACCCGTTCTTTTCTGGGTATCGTCCTCAGTTTTATTTCCGGACTACGGATGTGACGGGGACGGTGACGTTGCCGGAGGGCACTCAGATGGTGATGCCGGGCGACAATACGGAGATGACGGTGAATTTGATCGCTCCGATCGCTATGGACGAGGGGTTGCGGTTCGCGATCCGGGAAGGCGGCCGCACCGTCGGCGCTGGACGAGTCACCAAAATCCTCAAGTAACCCAACCCAGAAGACAGAAGTACCCAAGTCGGATCAAGTCGGATACAGACGACGCGAGTCCGAAGTCACCGAAGGTCGAAAGAGTGAGTCGACGCTGGGTGGCGAGCGCCGAGCTCGCCACCCAAGCTCACGAGGAATCAGAAAGCAAGAACCATGCCATCCGACAAGAGGCCGCCGATCACGCTGGCGTGCGACGTGTGTAAACGCCGCAACTACGTGACGACCAAGAACAAGACCAATACCCGCGATCGCATCGAGCTCTCGAAATATTGCAAGTGGTGCCGCCAGCACACGGCGCATCGAGAGACACGCTGACGGCATGATCGAAGAGCTGGAAGGGGAGGTCTTTCCCGACCGGCCATATCGCATTTGTCACGAGAAGGTCGCGGAGTTCATTGCCGTGACCGGTGACGATCCCGAACGCTGGACAGAGGCAGCTCCGCCCGGGTTCGCCGCGGCTCTTCTCTTCGTGGTGGCTCCCGAGCTGTTGGAGGACGATCGCCTCGTCGGCTCGGTCGTTCACGGCGATCAGGCCTTCACCTGGCATCGGGCGCTGACGATGGAGCAAGACCTGCTCGTCACCGGTTCCGTCGACCGGGTTCGCGCTCGAGGCGGCGCCGCCTTCGTCGTATTCAGTCTGGAAGCTCGTGACACCGGCGGAGATCAGGTAGTGGAGGGACGCTCGACGTTCGTGGTCGGCCCGACCGGCGACGCTCCAGCCCCGGTGGTCGAACCGGCTGACGTGGATCAGCGCGGTCCCACCGCTAGCGTGGTTGGTGCATTGCCATCGCCTCGTTCCGCTTCCCGCTCCGATCTCGTTCGCTATGCAGCCGCCACCCGGGATTGGAACCCGATACATTGGGATCACGCCAGTGCCGTCGCCGCCGGCCTCGGAGGGGTGGTGGTCCATGGACTCCTCCAGTCAGCGTGGTTGACCCAGATAGCCGCCACCGTCCGAGACACCGACCATCCCTTGGCAACGGCACGATTCCGTTACACCGCCCCTCTGCGTCCCGCCGTCGCCGCCACCGTCGAGGGCTCCCTCGAGGGCGACAGCTTCGACCTCTCGCTCGTCGCCGACGGTGTCACGACCGTCAGCGGTCGCTTCCAGGTGACGTCGTGACCGATCGCGTCGACCACGGACCGGAGTTCGATGCGTTCCTCTCGGAGCATCGAAGCCGGGTCTACGGGGTCGCTCTACGGGTCGTCTCCGACCCCGAACTGGCCGACGACGTGGTTCAGGAGACCTTCCTGCGCGCCTGGCGAGGGCTCGCTCGTTTCCGTGGAGAGTCTTCCCTGTCTACCTGGCTCCATCGCATCACCATCAACACCGCCCTCACTGCCCGCCGCCGGGACGCTCGACATCACGGCAAGTCGCTCGATTCCGTCGACGAGGTGGTGGCAGAGGCGACACCGTACGTGGATCCGGAACGGGGCGGGGAGGTTCTGGATCTCCGCCAGGAACTGCAAGTAGCCCTCGACAAGTTGCCGGCCGGTCAGCGGGTGGTGGTGATCCTCAAGGACGTCGAGGGTTGGACGCATACCGAGATCGCCGAGCACCTCGGGATCACCGAATCCGCCGCCAAAGTCCGGCTCCACCGAGCGCATCGGCGACTGGCGAGTCTGTTGGAGCGTCACCAATGAGCCCGCTCTTCTGTCGCCTGATCCGGACAACGCTCGTCGCCCGGATCCTCGACACCGGCCAGGTTCCGGAGATCCTCGAAGGGCACGTGAGTCATTGCCTCCGCTGCCAGGCGGTGGTCGCCCACTCCACCCGTCTCCGCCGGACGCTGGCCGGCCTCGATCCCGACCTCCCTGAGACGAATGCCGGTGCCTTCAGCCCACCGGTGGGGGTAGCGGCCGTGGTCCTTTCACTGGCTGCCGTTGCGGTCCTGTTCCGGCTGCGACAACAGAGCGACTGACCCCGCGGCCGAGTTTCAATCGGCGGGCCGGGGCCGTATACTCAGATATCCCGCCGAACCCCCGAGGGGTGTAGCTCTAACTGGTTAGAGCGCCGGTCTCCAAAACCGGAGGTTGGGGGTTCGAGTCCCTCCACCCCTGCTAGGAGAGTGTTGCCCAGGTTCTCCGGGCAAGTGAGCCACAAGTCGTAGGAAGCTCAGACATGAACCGAGAGATGCGCCGCCTCATGGAGCGTGAGGAGCGGCGACAGAAGAATCAGGAAAAGGGTGCCCGCCGGACGCCGGGCGCTGTCGCGCGTCAGCAGACCGGCGAACGCAAGCCGTTGTGGCAGCGCATCCGGAGCTACTTCCACGAGGTGCGGCAGGAACTTCGACGGGTCTCGTGGCCGACCCGTGACCAGATGATCGCCTTCAGCACGGTCACGATCATCACCACAGTCGCTCTCACAGCCGTAGTGTTCGGCTTCGACGTGGTGATGAAAGAGATCGTCCTGTTCGTTGTGCAGCGGAGCTAGATATGGCTGAACTCGCCGAGACGAGCGAAGAGACGCTCACCGACAATCCAACCGCCGCCGAATCTCCCGAGCAAGAGGTCAACGACATCGCCCCCGAGCAAGAGGGTGACATCGTCGCCGTGGAAGAGGAAGCCGCCGAGGCCGGCCAAGAGTCCGCCACTGAAGCCGAGACCGCCGACGACGATGCGGAGGTCGAGGAGGCCGAACCGGCCCGTCCCACGAGCCCCTACGACCTCGAGGGCGACTGGTATGTGATCCACTCCTATTCGGGTTACGAGAACAAGGTCAAGGCCAACCTCGAGACCCGGATCAAGTCGATGCACATGGAGGACCGCATCTTCGAGGTGCACATCCCCATGGAGGACGTCGTCGAGATCAAGGGCGGTAAGAAGGTCACGGTTCCCCGCAAGGTGTTCCCCGGTTACATCCTCGTTCGGATGCGTCTGGACGACGACTCGTGGTACGCCGTACGGAACACGCCCGGTGTCACCGGCTTCGTCGGCGGAAACCAGAAGCCCACCCCTCTCTCCCGTCGGGAAGTGGAACGCTTCCTCGGCGTGCAGGAAGAGGAGGAGAAGGTCAAGCCCCGCTTCAAGCCCGCCTGGGAGGTGGGCGAGCAGGTTCGCGTGGTGGCGGGGCCTTTCGCCGACTTCAATGGCGTCATCGAGGACATCAACATCGACCAGCAGAAGGTCGTCGTGCTCGTCAACATCTTCGGTCGGGACACACCGGTGGAGTTGGGCTTCGACGACATCACCAAGAACTGACCAGGACGAAAAATGGGACGTAGACGACTTCTAACCACAGTGAAAATGCAACTGCCTGCCGGACAGGCCACCCCAGCCGCCCCGGTCGGCACCGCCTTGGGCCCGCACGGAGTCAACCTCATGGATTTCGTGAAGGCCTACAACGACGCCACCGCCAACCAGCGCGGTCAGATCATCCCGGTCGAGATCTCGATCTACGAGGACCGGTCCTTCACGTTCATCACCAAGACCCCGCCGGCGGCAGCGCTGCTGCGGCAGGCGGCTCGGGTCGACAAGGGTGCCTCCGAGCCGAACAAGGAGAAGGTGGGCACGGTCACCCGGGCTCAGGTGAAGGAGATCGCCGAGACGAAGATGCCCGACCTGAACGCGAACGACGTCGAAGCTGCCATGAAGATGGTGGAAGGAACGGCGCGTTCGATGGGTATCAAAGTAGAAGGCTAGTCGGAAGTCGGAAGTCGGAAGTACGGAGCGGTAGCACGGGCCGACCGGCGTCTGTTCGGCGCCGCTGCCTGAATTCCGATCACGTAACCGTAGGACGAAGGGTTCGGAGTCGGCGCCGAAGTCGGCCCGAATCAGAACAGTGGGAGGCGGGGAAAGACCCCGTCGTTTGGACCACGAGGAGCGGAAAAATGCCAAAGCGCGGAAAGAAGTACGACGACGCCGTAAAGGGATACGACAGCCAGACTCCGTATCCCGCGTCCCAGGCCCTGGAGCTGGTCAAGACCTTCGCCCGGGCCAACTTCGACGAGACGGTCGAAGCCGTGTATCGCCTGGGAATCGATCCCCGCAAGGCGGATCAGCTGGTGCGGGGGACGATCTCGTTGCCGCACGGCACCGGCAAGGAGGTCCGCGTGGCCGTCTTCGCCCCGGCGGACAAGGCCTCCGAGGCCCAAGCGGCCGGCGCGGACGTGGTCGGCGGTCCTGAGCTGGTCGAGCAGCTCCAAGCCGGGGGCGACCTGAATTTCGATGTCGCCATCGCCACACCCGACATGATGGCCGAGGTCGGCAAGCTGGGCCGTGTCCTGGGTCCTCGGGGTCTGATGCCGAACCCGAAGTCGGGCACGGTCACGCCCGACGTGGCCAAGGCGGTGTCGGAGTTCAAGGCCGGTCGAATCGAATACCGCAACGACCGTTACGGCAATGTGCACGTCCCGATCGGGAAAGCGTCTTTCGAGGTCGATCAGTTGCTCGACAACCTCGCCGCTGTGACTGCTGAGGTGGTCAGGGCCAAGCCGGCCGGCGCCAAGGGCCGTTACATGAGGCAGCTGGTGGTGTCGTCGACGATGGGCCCAGGCGTCAAGGTCGACACCGGACGGGTCGACGAGTTGGTTGCCCGGGCCGGCTGAGGCTCACGGTTCGAAGTGGAGAAGCCCCGGCGTGGCCGGGGCTTCTCCGGTAGTAGGGGGCTCCGGATGAGGACGGTCATCGCGAGCTCGGGTGCGCGTGCCAGGTCCACCAAATGCGCCATCCCCACCTCGTAGCGGGCGTTAGAGGGTCGTCGGACGCCCGTCGCGTGGTGGCTCGCTCTGGTCCTCGAAAGGGCGACGGAGGCGGTCGGTATCCATCGGCCTCTCTGTCGGAGCCCCCTGTTTTCAACGCGACCCAGTGTGGCGGTTGCTGATCGTCGTGTCCAGGGAAATCCTGGATGTTCCGCGTGGGGCTGGAACGAGGGTTGGCGTAGCCCAGCGAGGTCGTGTAGGTGGTAGGTGGTAGGTCCCGTCTCTTGCCAGATGTCGTCCTCTCGTCACGGAGCGGTCTCACTGGACCTTCTCGTCGTGAACAGACCCGCGTAGTTTGTGGAAACCCGGCTCCCGGCGTACCATTGCAGCCGCAACTCCACATACCTCGGCCCGAAGACCGTTGGTGCCCGGAAAGGCTTAAGCGGACCCCGTGTCCGGCCAGCGCAGGTCCCTTCCAGGAACCCTCGGTCGTGTCGTGCCGGGGGTTTTCGAATGAGAAGGAGAGATGCATGCCCAGACCTGAAAAGGTCGAGGCAGTAGCCGAGATCAAGCAGCAGTTCGAGACGGCGCAGGCTGTCTTCCTGACCGAATACCGCGGCATCCCCGTCAAGGAGATGGGGAACCTGCGGCGCCGCCTGCGCGAGTCGGGGGCGGAGTACAAGGTCGTGAAGATGACCCTCGCCCGTCGGGCCGCCGACGATCTGGGCATCGAAGGGCTCAACGACCAGTTGGTGGGGCCGACCGCACTCGCGTTCGCCCACACCGATCCGGTCACGACGGCCAAGGCGCTACGGGACTACGCCCGCGAGAACGAGAACCTGGTCATCAAGCTGGGTTATCTCTCCAACAAGGTCCTGGCGCCAGAGGAAGTCGCCAAGCTGGCGGACATCGAGCCGAGGGAAGTCCTGCTCGCCAAGATCGCTGGAGCCGCCAAGGCTCCCCTCACCGGACTGGCGAGCATGCTGGCGAGCTTCACTCGGGATGCCGCTTCGCTCTTCTCCGCGTTGGCTGACAAGAAGGAAGCCGCCGGTGACACCGGCGAGGCGCCTTCGGCGACGGCCGCGGAGGATGAAACCGCAGAGAGCCCGGAGAGCCCCGACAGCCCGGACAGTCCTGATAGCCCGGACAGCCCGGACAGCCCCGACTCAGCGGACAGCCCAGATGAGACTCCGGCTCCTGCCGACGAGAACGATGAAGAAGATGAGGCCGAGGCGTCCAGTGATGCCGAGGCCGCCGAGGCCGAGGAGGAATGACCTATGGCCAGCATGACAACTGAAGAGCTGCTCACCGTATTCGAGGAGATGACCGTCCTCGAGCTCAAAGAGTTCCTCGACGCCTTCGAGGAGCGTTTCGACGTGACCGCCGCCGCTCCGGTGGCCGTGGCCGCCGCCCCCGCTGCTGGTGGGGACGGTGCCGGTGCCGCCGCCGAGGAGGAAAAGGACGAATTCGACGTCATCCTCACGGCTGCGGGCGATCAGAAGATCCAGGTCATCAAGGAGGTCCGCGGTCTCACGAGCCTCGGACTCAAGGAGGCCAAGGAGCTCGTCGACAACGCTCCCAACCCGGTGCTGGAAGGCGTCGACAAGGAAGCTGCGGAGAAGGCCAAGGAGGCGCTGGAAGCCGTCGGCGCCACCGTCGAGCTCAAGTAACGAGCACTCCATCACTACAACGAAAGGGGCCGCCCGAGGGGCGGCCCCTTTCGTCGTTAGACGACAGATCGACCGGACACTGGAAAGCCGCGCAGATTAGGCTCGACGGCGATGCTGATAGTCGCCTGCGTCGACGGGTCGGACCTTGCCCCGGCGGTCGTGGACCGGGCGGTCGAATACGCCCGGCGCCGGGAAGCGGACCTCCACGTAGTGCACGTGTTCCAGCCGCCGATGACGATCTACGCTCTCGAGCCGGGCCTGGCAGGCGAGGCCGAGGAGCTGGAGGCAGCGGAACGGGACGCCGTCTGGGGACCGCTGGCGGAGCGTCTCGACGGGTCTTCGTACCCCTGGACCCGGGTCGACCTGCACGGTTACCCGGTCACCCAGATCGTCGAATACGCCAAAGAAACCGGGGCCGATCTGATCGTCATCGGGACACGTGGTCGCGGAGAGCTGGCTTCTTTCATCCTGGGATCGACGAGCCACGGCGTGATCCAGCAAGCTCCGTGTGACGTCCTGGTCGTCCACGCTCCCAGGATGGAAAGGAATCAGACCAAGGGGACGAAGGCAACCGCCTCGTGACGGTGCCGCTCCAGGTCATCACCTCTGCGGGTCACGACCCACAAGTGCTGTGAGAACCGACTGCCCACCGGGATGACCATTCGCCCGCCATCGGCCAAGCGCTCTTCCAGATCGGGCGGGATCTCGCGTGCCGCCGCTGCCACCAATATGGCATCGAACCGGCGTTCCGGATCGACCGCTTCCGGCCCTCCGGCAACCACTTCCACCCGGGAGTAGCCCGCTCGGTCGAGGTTCTCGCGCGCCATTGCCGCCAGCTCGGGACGGATCTCCACCGTCGTCACTCGATCCGCCAGTTCCGCGAAGACGGCCGCCGCGTAGCCCGATCCCGCTCCTACCTCGAGCACCGAATCGTGAGGGCCGATCTCGGCCAACTCGGCCATACGTGCCACGACGTAGGGCTGGGAGATGGTTTGACCCCCGCCGATGGGAAGCGGTCGGTCGTCGTAGGCCGACTCTCGAGCGGCAGGAGGCACGAACAGATGGCGTGGCACCCGTTCCATCGCCTCCAGGACCCGTTCGTCTGCGACTCCACGGCGTCGTATCTGGAACTCCACCATCCGCTGACGGTGGGCGGAGAAGGCCTCCGGGGTCAGCTCTTCTCCGCCAACCATGCGGCCACCGTCTCGGTTTCCCGTTGACGGGTCGCCAGATTCACGTCCAGCAACTCCAGGTTCTGCGCCAGGGCCTTGCTCGCCTGAGGGAGCGGGGTTTCGGCGAAGAACGCCTTCACGTCGGCGGCGATTTCGGGACGGGAGAGTGACGAGAGGCCCTCGACCAGCCGGCGTAGGGTCATGGGCGGGCAAACCCCGAGGATCTCGTCCCAGTTCTTGCGGATCTCGGCCCACAGATCGCCTCCCGCCTTCCGGTTTCCCATCAGGGAGGCGAGCACCCACGACCCGTCCTGGTTGCGGATGGTTCCGTTCAGCACGGCGGAGATCGTCTCCTGCCCGAGAGCAGCATCGTCGACCGCGGTCAGGGCTCGCAGGAAGCGCAGCTGCTCCTGAGGGTTGGACGACTCGATGTAGCTCTTCATGAACTGGCGATAGGTGTCTTCGTCGCCATGAACGGCGGCGACGCTGAGGGCCGCCATCAGCAATTCGGGATCACCCGTCTCCTCGCCTCGCAGATAGGACTCGACCGTTTCTCGTGCCCAGGCGATCGTGTCCGGGTCCTGGCCGTAGCCACCCAGCGCCGCGACGGCCTGGCCCCGAAGCCGGCGGCGCAGATCCGTGTCATCGGAAGCTGCCTCCCGTCCCAGGCGGTCGACCAGCGGGCCCACCACGCTCCGGATCCACGCTGCATACCGGTCGAGGTCGGCGTCGGTGACCACGTGGTGACGCACCATTCCGATGATCTGGAAGACCAGCTGCCAGATCGCCTGTTCCTCCTCGTCGCGGTAGGCGTCGATCAAGTCGAGCACCGAGGTGAGCGGCACTTCGCCGGACTGGGCGAAGGCGAAAGCGTCATAGAGGAAGACGAACCGCTCCTCGGGGCTCAACTCGGCCAAGTTGTCCACCAGTGCACTCTGGAGTGCATCGTCGTAGCGCACGCGATAGAAGCCGTTGCCGCCGGCGTTGAGCAGGACCCAGGCGGTGTCGGCCGGCAGGTCGACGTCCATCGACTCGCGGTCGAGCAGCAGGGCGCGCTCGAACGCGCCGTCTGCCGCGACACCTCTCAGCTGGATCGGGACCTTCCACAGCGTCTGGTCGGTCTCGTCAGGAATGGCCAGGAAGCGGCGTTGCTCCAGCGAGAGCTGGTCACCCGATCGCGTCACCGCGATCTGGGGATAGCCTCCCTGGAGGATCCACGTGTCCATGATCTCTCCGACCGGCCATTCAGAGGCGCCGTCGAGCCCGGCCCACAGGTCGGCGGTGACCGTGTTGCCGTAGGCGTGACGACGCAAGTAGTCGCCCACCCCCTTGCGGAAGGCGTCCTCGCCGATGAACTGCTCGATCATCCGCAGCACCGACGAGCCCTTGCCGTAGGTGAGGGCGTCGAACATCTGGTCGGCTTCCTCGGGCGAGGTCACCTCGAACTCGACCGGTCGCGTGGTCGACAGGTGGTCCACTTCCATCGCCCAGGGCCGCTCCACGGCGCCGAATGCCAGCCAGCGCTTCCACTCGGGACGCATGGCGTCGGTGGCCTTCATCTCCATGAACGAAGCGAAAGCTTCGTTGAGCCAGATCCCCTCCCACCAGCTCATCGTGACGAGGTTTCCGAACCACTGATGGGCGATCTCGTGCCCGATGACGTCGAGCACCCGCAGCTTCTCCGCCTGCGAGGCTCGGTCGGGGTCGACGAGGAGAGCGGTCTCCCGGTATGTGATGGCGCCCACGTTCTCCATGGCGCCGAAGGCGAAATCGGGGATGGCGATGTGATCGAGCTTGTCTCCCGGATAGGGAATTCCGTAGTAGTCCCGCAGGTACCGGAAGCAGAAGATGGCACATTCGAGGGCATAGTCGCTCAGGTGCTTCTTCCCGCGCGGGGTGATGATCCTGGTCGGCACTCCGTCGACATCGACCGGATCGGTCGCTTCGAACGGACCGACGACGAACGCGACCAGGTACGTCGACATCTTCATGGTCTCGGCGAAGCGGATGGCGACCTTTCCGTCGGGCAGTTGGTCACGGCCGACCTCGGAGGTGTTGGTGACGGCCATCAGGTCCGAAGGAACCACCAGCGTGGTCTCGAAGGTGGCCTTGAAATCGGGCTCGTCCCAGCACGGGAAGGCTCGCCGGGCGTCGGTGGATTCGAACTGGGTGGTGGCGATGAGCTGCTCTTCGCCGTCCACATCGGTGAACCGCGACCGGTAGAAGCCTCGCAGCTGGTCGTTGAGGATCCCGTTGAACGAGATCTCGAGCTCCCAGTCCCCGGGCTCGACGGATGACTCGAGCACGAGCGTGACCCGCTCCATCTCTTCGTCGTAGCGGGGCGAGGCGCCCACGGTGGTCGACCCGTTCGTGACCTGGGCGGACGTGATCTCGATCTCCGCGGCGTTGAGGACGATCTCGTCGACGTCCGCCTCGATCGTCACGTCTACGGTTTCGTGACCCGAGAAGGTGGCCGACTCGAGATCCGGCTCCAGCCTCAACCGATATCGGTTGGGCAGGACGGTTCGGGGAAGTCGATACGGATTCTCGGACACTGGTTGGTTTCCTTTTCTTCGGCTGGCCCATCGTACCGGGATGGGCTCGTTTGCTCCTGGGCGGATCGACTCAGCGGGAGAAACGGGAACGGTCGATCACATGACGGCGGTGGGTTCCCCGGCCGATGATCCGATCTCCGACCCGGGCTTCCACTCGAAAGGTGAGCCGGGGCCCCGAGATCGCCACCAATTCGGTTTCGACCACCACCTCTTCGCCTTCCCGGGCGGCGGATTCGTGGGAGACGTCGACGTGGGTGCCGACCGTCGTCTGGCCGGCTTCCTCTAGGTAGGGCTGGACCGCCTGTGTGCTGGCTGTCTCCATCAGCCCGATCATCCGCGGTGTGGAGAGCACGACGATGTCCCCTAGGTGCTCGGGGCTCATGTCGGGGGTCACGGTCACGGTGAGGGTGTGAGTGATACCGGTGGAGAGGGCCATGGCGAGGGAAGGCTAACAACGCTGAATCGGAACTCGACCCGAAGTCGATGAGTCGACGGTCTGACCCCCTCTCCACCGGGTCAACCGAATGCGGTCCGTGACAGCCTCTCCAGGGCGAGAAACGGGATAGGGATATCTCGCCCTCCGCCTCCTGAGACCACCTCGTGGACAGCTGAACCGGCCCGTGGGAGACGGCGTGAGGACGACGAGAGAGAGTCAGGGCACCCGAAAGTTCGATGATCGCGGGTTTGTGCGCATCCAGGCCCCCGATCCGATCTCCCTCCAGGTTTGGTTGGCCCATTCGCTAGAAGCCAAACTGGATTCGTGACGAGAGATTCGACCATCCTGTGCCGGGTCCACGGAGCCGACCGTCCTGGCATCACCGCAGGGCTGATGGAGATCCTCGCCTCCTCGGGGGCGGAGCTCTACGACGTCGAACAGGTCGTGGTCCGGGGCCGGCTGACACTCGACGTCCTGTTCTCGGTCCACGAAGACGAGCCGACCGTCAAGGATCTGCTCTTCTACGGGTGGGAGTCGGGCCTCCAGGTCGAGTTCGAGGTCGTAGAAGCGACCCCATCCACGCCACCGCTCACCGCCGCGGTCACGATCGTCGGGCGCACTGTGACTCCGGCCGCTTTCGGTGCCGCCGCTACCGCCATCGCAAAGGCGGGCGGCAACATCGATCGCATCGTCCGACTCTCCCGATACCCGGTGGTCTCCTATGAGCTCATGATCGCCGGTGGCGACTTCACCGCGTTGAGGGAGAACCTCCTCCTGGCGGCGGCCGAGCACGACTTCGACGTCGCAGTCCAGGAGGAGCGTCTGGAGCGGCGCATGAAGCGACTGATCGTCATCGATGTCGACTCCACCTTGATCCAGGACGAAGTGATCGACTTGTTGGCGGCGGAGGCGGGTGTCGCAGCGGAAGTGCGTCAGATCACCGACCGAGCGATGGAGGGTGGCTTGGACTTCGCCGAGGCCCTTCGTCAGCGGGTGGCGATGCTGAAGGGGCTGTCGATCGAGGTCGTGGAGCGCGTGGCTCGTGAGGTCCAACTCACCCCCGGGGCACGGACACTGATCCGAACGCTCAAGCGCGCCGGGATGCGCACCGCCGTAGTTTCCGGGGGATTCGAGCAGGTCACCGATCGCCTACGCGAAGTCCTCGGCGTCGACCACGCCGTCGCCAACCGTCTCGAGGTCGTCGATGGAGTCCTCACCGGTCGCTTGGAAGGTCGACTGATCGATCGGCCCGGTAAAGCCGCGGTGTTGCGAGAGATCGCCGAGGCGGAGGACATAGCGCTGGACCAGGTCGTGGCGGTGGGAGACGGCGCCAACGACCTCGACATGCTGGGCGTCGCTGGGCTGGGTATCGCGTTCAACGCCCGCAGCGCGGTCCGCGAGGCCGCCGATGCTGCCCTCAACGTCCCCTATCTGGACGCCATCCTCTTCTTGTTGGGTATCCGCCGGAGCGAAGTCGCAGGCGACGAAGAGCCGGTCCCCGTCCCTGGCCTTCCACCGGTGTGAAGATCACTCGGGTAGGTGTCTGGTTCGAAGACCCTGCCGTCACCCGCCGCTGGGTGGACGAGCTCTCTCCGCGGTTGGAAGGCCTGTCGGTGGGCGACGCTCGGAACATGGATCCAGCGCAGGTGGAGGTGCTGGTCGTCGCCAACCCTCCGGGGAGGGATCTCGAACGGTTCTCTGGGTTGCAGTTCGTCCAGAGCACCTGGGCCGGGGTGGACCGCCTCGTAGTGGACCCTCCCGACGGAGTGCCGATCGCCCGGATGGTGGCTCCCGGGCTGACACGCCTCATGACCGAGTTCGTCCTGACGGCCGTCCTGTTCCTCCACCGGGATCTGCCGGCCTACCGCCGATCCCAGGAGCGGAGGGAATGGAACCCGTTGCCGGTGACCCCGTCCACGTCCCGCACCGTCGGGATCCTCGGCTACGGCCACCTGGGCTCGGCTTCCGCCCGCATGTTGAGTCGGATCGGGTTCCGGGTCACGGCCTGGGCGCGGACGGCCCGCACGGCCGAGGTGCCCGTGCTCGCCGGAGAGAAGGGGCTGGAGAGGGTGCTGGCAAGCTCCGAGATCCTCGTCGATCTCCTACCGCTGACGGACGAAACGCGCGGGATCCTGGATCGGCGTGCCTTCGACCGTATGCCCCCAGACGCCTCACTGGTCAACGCGGCTCGGGGCGACCATGTGGTGGTACCGGACCTGGTGGAGGCTCTCGACGGACATCTCGGTGAGGCCGTACTGGACGTCTTCCCCGAGGAGCCCCTGCCCGCGGACAGTCCGTTGTGGGGCCACCCGAAAGTGACCGTGCTGCCTCACATCGCGGCGCCGTCAGACCCGGGCGAGCTGGCGGATCAGGTGGCCGACAACATCCGGCGCTTCATCGAGGGCTCCGACCCGCGCTTCCTCGTCGAGCGCTAGGCCGGCTCTTCTATCCCGCCCTCGGTCCATCTCGTGTGGAAGAACTCGCCTCGAGGGCGGTCCCGCCGTTCGTAGGTGTGGGCGCCGAAGTAGTCGCGCTGTGCCTGGATGAGATTGGCAGGCAGGTCGGCCCGTCGGAACGAGTCGTAGAAGGAGAGGGCCGTGCCGTAGGCGGGTACCGGAATCCCGGCGGTGACGGCTGCCGACACCACCGTTCTCCAGCTCCCCTGGGCCCGGGTGAGCGCCTCGGCGAAGAAGGCGTCGACCATCAGGTTCTCGGGCTTGCGCGAGAAGGCGTCGGCGATGTCGTCGAGAAAGCGCGCCCGAATGATGCAGCCTGCTCGCCAGAGCTTGGCGATGCGGCTCAGATCGAGATCCCAGCCGTTCTCCTCGGAGGCGGCCTGCATCTGCATGAACCCCTGGGCATAGGAGACGATCTTCGAGGCGTACAGCGCCTGCTCGATGTCGTCGACGAAGCCGGGTGCCTCGATCCGGGTGTCGGGTCCGGTCAAGACCCGGGATGCGCTCTCTCGTTGGTCCTTGAGGGCCGAGACTATGCGGGCGTACACCGCCTCCCCGACGAGGGTGGTGGGCTGTCCCAGCTCCATCGAGGAGATCACCGTCCACTTCCCGGTTCCCTTCTGGCCGGCGGCGTCGAGTATCGCCTCCACTCGGCGTTCACCGTCCACCTCGACCGACAGGATGTCAGCGGTGATTTCGATCAGGTACGAGTCGAGGACCCCCTCGTCCCATCGCCGGAAGGTGGCGGCCATCTCGTCATGGCTCAACCCCAGACCGTCCCGCATCAAGTGGTAGGCCTCGGCGATCACCTGCATGTCGCCGTATTCGATTCCGTTGTGGACCATCTTCACGTAGTGGCCGGCGCCTCCGGGGCCGAGCCAGTCCGCACACGGGGTGCCATCGGGGCTCTTGGCGGCTACCGCCTGGAAGAGGTCGACGAGGTGTGGCCAAGCCTCCTCGGCCCCCCCGGGCATCATCGACGGACCGTGGCGAGCGCCTTCCTCGCCCCCGGATATCCCGCATCCGACGAAGTGGATCCCTGCGGACGACAGCGCCTCCCAACGCCGGGTCGTGTCGGTGTGGAGCGAGTTCCCCCCGTCCACGACGATGTCGCCCGGCTCCAGGTGAGGCAACAACTGGTCGATGACCGCGTCCACCGGCCGGCCGGCCGCCACCATGAGGATCACCTTGCGCGGTCGCTCCAGGCTCGCCACCAACTCCTCTATCGAGTGGGCGGCCACGATCTCGGGCCGGTCGCCCTCGCCGGTGACGAACTCGTCGGTGACCGAGCCGGTCCGGTTGTAGACGGTGATGGTTGCTCCATTGTCGGCGAAGTTGAGGGCGAGATTGCTGCCCATGACTCCGAGACCGACGAGGCCGATGTGAGATGGCATGGCGCCAACGGTAATTCCCGGCTCCCCAGACTCCGAAGGCCGGGGCGGTGGGTGGGTGGCGGGGCGACGTCGCCTTATCCTGGACCGACATGGAGCCAGTTCTCGGGATCGACATCGGAGGGTCCGGCATCAAGGCCAACGTGGTCGACGTGGACCTCGGAGAGCCGGTCGGCAAGCGGCTCAAGATCGAGACACCTCAGCCCGCTACGCCTCAGGCGGTGGCAGAGGTGGTAGCGACCCTCGCCGGACGCTTCGACGCGGTGGGCCCCGTCGGATGCACGTTTCCCGCCGTCGTGCGCAACGGCGTGACCACGACCGCGGCCAACGTCGACCCTTCGTGGATCGGCACGGACGCAGTTGCCCTCTTCAGTTCCGTCCTGGGACGACCCGTGACCGTGGTGAACGACGCCGACGCCGCCGGATTGGCCGAGATGCGATTCGGCGCCGGTCGCGGGAGGGACGGGGTGGTGATCTGCCTCACCTTCGGAACGGGTATCGGCAGTGCGATATTCACCCACGGTGTCCTCGTGCCCAACAGCGAGTTGGGCCACCTCCACTTCCATGGTTACGAGTCGGTAGAGGACTGGGCCGCCGCCAGCGCCCGGGACCGGGAAGGACTGTCGTGGGAGGAGTGGTCGGCCCGGGTCGACCAGTACCTCGACCACCTGGAGCGGGTGTTCTCTCCCGACCTGATCATCGTCGGCGGCGGCGTGAGCCGTCGGTTCGACGACTTCGCCCACGGCCTCACCACCAACTGTGAGGTGGTTCCGGCCAAGTTGCGGAACGAGGCGGGGATCGTGGGTGCCGCCATGGCGGCAGCCGCTCTCTGACTCGCTGATCTCGTCGGCTCAGGCGTCGCCGGCGGTGGCGAACGCCGCCAGTTTGGCGACCGATTCGGGCGGCACTCTGACGTCCAGGAGAGTTCCCTCTTCGTCGTGCTTCACGGCGATCACCTCGCCCAGGCGGTAGGCCGAGGCCACCACGTCTCCTCGCTCGTAGGGGATCGCCAGATGGAGGAGTGTGGTCTGTCGTTCCAGAGCCTCGGCGATCGTGTCCTGGAGGTCGGCGATCCCGTCACCTTCGAGAGCCGAGACGAACACGGCGTCGGGATACAGCGCCTCCAGCCGCCGCAGAGTGATCTGGTCGGCGGCGTCGGTCTTGTTGAAGACCAGCACTTCGGGGATCTTCCGGGCGTCGATCTCGGTGAGCACGGCGTGGACGGCTGCGATCTGGCCGGCGGGGTCGGGATCCGACGCATCGACCACGTGGAGCAGCAGATCCGCCTCCTGGACTTCGATCAGAGTGGACCGAAACGCCTCCACGAGATGATGGGGGAGGCGGCGAACGAAGCCGACCGTGTCCGAGATCACCGCCGCCGGTCCGCCGGGCAGGTCGAGCTTGCGAACGGTGGAGTCGAGGGTCGAGAAGAGACGGTTCTGAGCCAGGACGTCGGCGTCCGTGAGTCGGTTGAGGAGGGTCGACTTGCCGGCGTTGGTGTAGCCGACCAGTGCCACGTGCGGAAGGGAGGAGCGCTTGCGCGCCTTGCGCTGGGTATCGAGGACCCGGGCCACTTCCTCCAGTTCCCGGGTGAGCTTGGTGATGCGGGCCTGGATCCGCCGCCGATCCGTCTCGAGTTTCGTCTCACCGGGCCCGCGGCGGGCACCGATGCCACCGGCCTGCTGGCTCATCTCCGCGCCACGACCTCGCAGCCGGGGCAGGTTGTAGCGATAGAGGGCGAGTTCGACCTGGAGGGCGCCCTGGCGGGTGGTGGCGTTCTCGGCGAAGATGTCGAGGATGACCGCCTCCCGGTCGACGACGTCGCAGTGGAACACTTTCTGGAGGTTCCTCTGCTGAGCCGGTGTGAGGGGGTTGTCGAACACCACCACGTCGATGTCGAGGGCGGTGGTGACGGCGGCCAACTCGGCTGCTTTGCCGGAGCCGATGTAGGTGGCGGGATCGATCCGGTCGCGCGTGACCAGCTCCGAATCCAACGGATCGGAACCGGCGGTGTCGGTCAGGAGGGCGAGTTCCTCGAGGGACCGTTGAGCTTCCTCCCGGTCGTCTCCGGGTAGGACGACGCCGATCAGGAATCCCCTTTGGCGTTCGACCTCGAGGTCGGTGACCGTGGCGGTGAGGCGGCGGCCGGATCGGCCGACGTGAGCATCAGTCATGTGTCTTCCTTGGTAACAGACACCGCCCCTCCACTGTTCCGAATTTTCGGGATTCGAAGCGCGCACCACCGACCGGCCGTGCTCGCCACACTGGCTCATCGAATCGCCAGATCGGCGAGGGCCGGAATGACCGTGCGGGCCGGAAGCTCAGAGGTATTGCCCCTCGGAATCGACGTGCTCCAGCTCCTCCTCGGCGATGATCTGGGACTCGCGGACGGCGATGACGGGTTTGCCGGTGGTCGGCCAGATGAACCGCCAGGCTCCGGTCGGCACCGCCCAGAAACGTTGGCCGGTGGAGACGTCGATCAGCGTGAGTGCGTCGTTGCCGTCCCGAGTTCCGACCGGGACGAGCAAACCTGACTTGGTGGTGGTCTCCTCGGGTGGGGCTCCGACCCGCCAGCCACCCATCACTTTGAATCCGTTGTTCTTCTCGGACATCGATCCAATTGTCGCATCGCCGACAAGACAGGGCGATTCCGTATACCGGAGCCGGGCATCGGCGAGGACGGGTACCATCGGCGCGGATGGCCAATATCAAGACGTTCTCGGAGTCCCTCGAGTACCACGAGCATCCCCGACCAGGCAAGACCGAAGTACGCGCCACCAAGGCGACCGCCACCCAGGCCGATCTCAGCCTCGCTTACACGCCGGGCGTGGCGGAACCGTGTCGGGTGATAGCCGATGATCCTGGATCGGCCTTCCGGTTCACCAACCGGGGAAACTTGGTGGCCGTGGTCTCCAACGGGACCGCCGTTCTGGGTTTGGGCGATATCGGGCCGTTGGCCTCGAAGCCGGTCATGGAAGGCAAGGCCGTCCTCTTCAAGCGATTCGCCGATATCGACGTGTTCGATCTCGAGATCGACGCCCGTGACCCGTCCGACATCATCCGCTTCTGTGAGATGCTGGCGCCGACGGTCGGAGGGATAAACCTCGAGGACATCAAGGCGCCCGACTGCTTCGAGATCGAATCCACCCTTCGCGAGCGGCTCGACATCCCCGTCTTCCACGACGACCAGCACGGGACCGCCATCATCGCGGGAGCCGGCTTCCTGAACGCCCTGCAACTGACCGGAAAGAAGGCGTCGGATGTGAAGGTCGTCTTTTCCGGCGCGGGAGCGGCGGGGATCGCCACCGCTCGCTTCTTCTTCCAACTGGGGGTGAAGCCCGAGAACACGCTGATGGTGGACTCGAAGGGCGTGATCCACGATGGTCGAGAAGACCTGACCGAGCTCAAGCTGGAGTTCGCCCGCGCGACCGATGCCCGCACGCTCGCCGATGCTCTCGTCGACGCCGATGCCTTCGTCGGTGTCTCGGTCGCCGACACCGTCACCCAGGACATGGTTCGCTCGATGGCGGCAGACCCCGTCGTGTTCGCGTTGGCGAACCCGGATCCCGAGATTTCCTACGACGAGGCCCGTCAAGCGCGGCCCGACGCCATCGTCGCCACCGGCCGTTCCGACTTCCCGAATCAGGTCAACAACGTTCTCGGTTTCCCCTTCATCTTCCGCGGTGCCCTCGACGTGCGCGCCAAAGCAGTTTCGGAGGGGATGAAGGTGGCGGCTGCGCAGGCCTTGGCCGAACTGGCGCAGGAGCCGGTGCCCGACTCCGTCTTGCGGGCCTACAACCTGGAGCGACTCCAGTTCGGCCGTGACTATCTGATTCCAAAGCCCTTCGATCCCCGGGTCCTGATCCGGGTCGCACCGGCCGTGGCGCTAGCCGCCACAGAGGAGGGTCTGGCCCGAACCCCGCTGGAGGACATCGACGGCTACCGGGAGGCCCTCCGTGCCCGCTTCCAAGCCTCGTACAGCCTGGTGACGACGGTCACCTCCAAGGCCCGGACCCGGCCGATGCGGGTCGCCTATCCCCACGGTCACGACCTGCGGATCATCCGGGCAGCCCGTCGCGTCCTCGATGAAGGGATCGCCTCTCCCGTCCTGGTGGGTGACGTCGGTTTGATGAAGGAGTTGGCGAGCGAGGCAGGTGTGTCTCTGGAAGGGATAGATGCCGTCGATCCCAACACCCAAGAAGAGACCCGGCGCCGGTATGCCGCCACCCTGGAGGAGTTGCGCCGCCACAAGGGAATATCACTCCAGGAGGCGCAACGGTGGGTGCACGACCCCAACATGTACGCCTGCCTGATGGTTCGAGAGGGCGAGGCCGATGCCGTGCTGGGTGGTCTGACGACCTTCTATGCCGAGACCATCAGACCCGCTCTCCAGGTGCTACGGGTGGAGGAAGGCCGGACCATTGTCTCCTCGCTGTATGTGGTGGTGGTGGACGGCAACCCGTTCTTCTTCACCGACTGCGCAGTCAACATCGAACCCACCTCCGAACAGCTCGTCGAGATCGCCGAGGCTGCCGTGGACACGGCCGAGCGGCAGTTCGACCGTCGGCCCCGGGTGGGGTTCATCAGCTACTCGGACTTCGGTTCTGCTGGAGGGGAGGAGCCGGCTCGTGTTCGAAGGGCAGTGGACCTGTTCCGGGAACGCAATCCCGAGATCCCCGTCGACGGAGAGATGCAGGCCGGTACCGCCGTGGTGGGCGATCTGCTGAGGCGTCGTCGCCCGGACGGACCGCTCGACCGCATCCCCAACGTGCTGGTCTTCCCGAACCTGACGGCGGCCAACGCCAGTTACCAGCTCCTCAACCGATTGGCGGGAGCCGAGGTGATCGGTCCGATCCTCTCTGGGCTCTCCAAGTCGGTGCATGTGCTGCAGCGTGATGCCGAGGTCACGGACGTGGTCAACCTGACGGCGGTGGCCGTGGCCGACGCCCAGCGACGCCGCAAGGCCCAGGCCCTCCCACGAGCCTGACTCCGAAATCGACGTCCGGCCGCAGATCCATCCGGAGTGGCTAGGGACTCGCTGGCTGCGGTTCTACTCTCTGGCGGTGGAGGCGTCTGGACGCCTGGTGGGTCCCCCGGTCTTCAAAACCGGTGAGGGGCTGAAAAGCCCCTGGCGGGTTCGATTCCCGTCCGCCTCCGCTACTGCGTCGGCGGACCCGCCTGGCCCGATGCCATCTCCCCGCCAGCGGCTTCGCCGCTGCTCTGGCGGGTTCGATTCCCGTCCGCCTCGGCTACTGCGGTCTCACGACGCAGGGGATAGCGACGGACGGGGTATCACGAATCCACCGACTTCCGACTTCCGACTTCCGACTTCCGACTCAGAAGATCAGCTTTGAGCAGCCCCTGTCGTATGCTCACGATCGATGGGCATCGAGATCGTCCGCGGGTCCGATTCGCTCACGATCAGCGACGAACAGCTCCAGCGACTCGCCGAAGAGAGCGCGATTCCGGTCGCTCGTCTCGTGGAAGAGCCGGGCGATCACACCCACGCGACCTTCGAATCCGCCGATGGCAGCTACCGAGCCTCCATCCCGCTCGAGGTTGCCTTGGCGCAAGGAGTCCTGCTCCCAGAGGCAGGCAGCTGGCGTCTGAGAGTCGAGGATGGGGCCACCCTGTGCTGGAACGTCAAGGACTTGGGACGGATCCGGTTGACCCACGGCAAGGAACCCGACTCGGTCCCAGAGAATCCGACTCACTGAGCACCCTCGGTAACCTGACTCGCCATGGGGGACAGATCATTTGGACGTCTCATTCGAAAGCGCCGGGAGTCGCTCGGGCTCAGCCAGGCGCGCCTCGGGGAATTGGTGGGGCGTTCCTCCAGCACGATACGGAACTGGGAACGGGACAAATCGACACCTGCCGCCCGCAGTGATGCCGTCGCATTGGCAGCGGTGCTGGGACTCGACGAAGCCGAGGTCCTGGACCGGGCGGGTTTCGAGGTGGACGGGGAGCGGACGCATCAGACGGTCGAGGAGGCATACGCTTCGTTGACACCGTCGTCGACGGTTCGAGAGGACCAAGACGTGCGACCCGAGACAGACGAGGAACTCGATAGGGAGTCGGCACCCGGCGAAGCCGAGGAACCAGCCACGGGTCCGACACCTGAAACTGAAGCCGAGGAGCTCGAAGTCGAGGCCCCGGCCGCCACCCCCGTCTCTTACACTCTGCCGACCATCTCCGACCCCGAACTCGAGCCGGCGGGGATCCCCGCGCCGGAACCGGAGGACGCCCGTGCGGACGATCCGGCGGACGAGGATGCTCCTCGTTTCGAACTTCCGTCCTTCTGGGGTCGCAAGAGCGGCGCCCATCTCGCAACCAAGGATCCCGAGGAGAGGCCAAGAACCGAGCCGTCGGAAGTAGCAGCCGAGCCGGCGATCCCCCGGGCGGCTCCGCCGACGGTGCTCGAAGCAGTAGGCACGGGAGAGCCCTCTTACATGGAGGATCCCGAGGAGCGCCAGCGGTATCGCCTGCGATCCATCCTCACGGCGGCCGTCGTCGTCTTCCTCTTTCTGGTATTCGTCTGGGCGTTCGGTCGGGCGAGCGATGCTCTGTCGGACATGTGGAACGACTTCTTCTCCATGCTGGACCTCTGAGCGGCTGGACCTCTGAGCGCCGAGGAACCACCGGCATGCCCTCGCCCGTACTGTGAGGGAGATGACCAAGCGCATGATGGAGCGGTTTCGGCGTGGTGACCAGGACGCCGTCCGGGACCTCTACGACCGGTACAACCGCGCCATCTTCGCCATCGCCTTGCGTTCGCTGGGCGACCGGACACTCGCCGAGGAGGTCGTGCAGCAGACGTTCGTCAATGCCTGGCGAGCGGCGGCTCGCTTCGACACCGACTTGGATCCGGCGCCGTGGCTCTACGCCATCGCCCGGCGAGCGTCGGTCGATGTGTATCGCCGGGAGCGGCGGCACCGCGAGAACCGAACCGAGGAGACCGACATGGCCGTCTTGCCTCCTTCGTTCGAGGGGATGTGGGAGCTGTGGGAGGTCCGATCGGCCGTCGATGGCTTGCCGGCCGACGAAAAGGCGGTGATCGAAGCGACGTTCTTCCGTCAACTGACTCACGCCGAGGCGGCGGACGAGCTCGGGATCCCCCTCGGCACCGTGAAATCGAGGTCACATCGGGCATTTCGCCGCCTGGCGGGATTCCTCGATCATCTCGGAACGGAGACGGCGTGAACTGCGAATCCATTCTCGAGCGTATCGCCCAGGGAGGCGCCGACGATGCGGCCGTCGTCGCCCATCTCGAGGTGTGCCCGAACTGCCGGCTGAGGATGGCTTCGGCCGAGAAGTTGGGCGAGTATCTGCGGGATCCTCTGTTCTGGGAGACACCCGACCCCCGTCTGCGGGAGAGGGTGGTCGAAGGCGTCGCCCGGGAGAAGCATCAGCCTCGTCCGGGTCGGCGCAACTGGTGGTGGTTGGGTGTGGCGGCGGTCGTGGTGATCACGGTCGGAGTGGCGGCACTCCTACAACGCGGGCCCGATTGGGTCGAGGAGTTGGAGCCGATGCCGGCGGCACCGCAGGCGTCCGCGCGGGTCTCGGGGTGGAACATGGACTACGGCACCAAGATGATGATCGAAGTGGCCGGCTTGGATCCGACTGGCCCCAACGCTTACTACGAGATCTGGCTGACGGCCCCCGACGGCCGCCACGTTTCGGCCGGCACGTTTCGCATGTCGGGGCGTTTCGAAGTCATGGCCGGGGTGCGTCGCTCCGAGTTTCCTCGCATCTGGATCACCCTCGAACCGGCTGACGACGATCCGGCCCCCAACCCACAGACGGTCCTCGACACTCCCGCGGCCTGATAAATCGTGTGGCATTGGCCAGTTGATGTGGCACAATGTCGTCACCAGAGAAAGGAGGTGGTCCTACTTGCATAGTTGTTTCTTTGGGACTCTGGAGGTGGCCGAGCGCTGAGTGGCGCGAAGCCTGACTGCGCCGCTCCCTCGGTGAACGAGGACGGTGGCGACTCCAAACTCGGACCACCGGCTCTGGGTACTGCGGAATTGGTCCCACCGCGGCGGTCATCCGACCGAAGCTAGCCCCCGAGTCTTCGAAGTGAGAGGCGCCCCGGCAACGGGGCGCCTCTTTTTCTTATTGATCGCTCGACGGGTTGGTGTCAGGTGTCTTTCGGGAACCCGTGCTCGGCCAACCAGTCGTCGTTGAAGGTCTTGGACAGATAACCCCTGCCGGAGTCGGGCACGATCACGACCACCAGGCGGTCGGTGTCCTCGGCCGCCACCCGCAAGGCACCCTCCACTGCCATGCCGCCGGAAGGGCCGGTCAGGATGCCTTCGACCTTCGCCAGGCGTCTCGCCATGGCGAAGGACTGGTGGTCGTCGACCATCTCCCAGCGGTCGATGAGGTCGAGATCGACCGTCTCGGGGTAGAAGTCCTCACCCACCCCCTCGGTGTAGTATTGATGGATGTCTCCGTCGGGTCCGGCCGTGTAGATGGACCCTTCCGGATCGACGCCGACGATCGTGACGTCCGGGTTCTGCTCCTTCAGATACCGGGCGCTTCCCGTGATCGTCCCGCCGGTTCCCACACCGGCCACGAAGACATCGATCTCACCGTCGGTCTGACGCCAGATCTCCGGCCCGGTGGTGCGGTAGTGCGCCCGCGGGTTCTCGGGATTTGAGTACTGGTCCGGGTGGAAGGCCCCGTCGATCTCGGAGGCCAGACGTCGGGCGACGCCGTAATAGGAGTCGGGGTGCTCGGGCAGCAGCTCCGTCGGCGTGACGATCACTTCCACGCCGTAGGCTCGCAGCAGATCCTGTTTGTCCTTGGAGACCTTGTCGGGCACGGTGCAGATGACCCGATATCCGCGCACAGCGCCCACCAACGCCAAACCCACCCCCGTGTTGCCTGAGGTCGGCTCGACGATGGTGCCGCCGGGACGGAGCCTTCCTTCCTTCTCGGCTGCTTCGATCATCGTCAAGGCGATCCTCTCTTTGATCGAACCTCCCGGATTCATCGATTCGACCTTTGCGACCAGGTTCCCGGCGGGGTGGAGGCGTGACAGACGGACGAGAGGGGTGTCGCCGATGGCGTCGATGATCGAGTCGAGGATCTGCATGGGACGAGGTTATGCGCTCGGTCTCCAGGCGGCGAAGTCGATCCGTGCACGAGCCACAGGCGGCTTCGGACTTCGGCGGTCTTGGTCCATAGACTCGGCGCATGCGCCGGCTCACCCGCTTCGCCTGGGCCACCTTGTTCTTCAACGTGGTCGTGATCTTGATGGGCGCGGTGGTGCGGGCCACCGGATCGGGAGCCGGGTGCGGACGCTCCTGGCCCACTTGCGAGGGCCGGATCATCCCCGAGCTCTCAGGCGACACGGCCGTGGAGTATGCCCATCGAGGGCTGTCCGGCGTCGCCTTGGTGCTGGTTGCGATTCTCGTCGTGCTCGTCTTCCGCAGGGTTCGCTCCCCCCACCAGGTCCGTATCGCCGCCGTGCTGTCGGCCATCGCCATCGTGGTGGAGGCACTCATCGGGGCGGTGATCGTCCTCTTCGAATGGGTGGCCGACGACGCCTCCGTCGCCCGCACCGTCTCCGTTCCCCTCCATCTGGTCAACACCTTCTTCCTCCTGGCCACCCTGACCCTCACCGCCCACCTCCTGGGCGGTGGAGTTCCCTTGCGCTGGTCGCAGCACCCGCGTGCCCGTCGCTGGCTCATCGTGGGGGCGGTGGCTTTCGTTACGATCGCCGGCACCGGGGCGGTGACGGCTCTGGCCGACACCCTGTTCCCCGCCTTCGGGGAGGGAGCCACGGACGTGGAGCATTTCCTCACCGATCTCCGGATCGTGCACCCGATCGTCGCCACCGTCATCGCACTGGTCACCGCTCTCGCACTCGTTCGTCGGGGGATCGGGGGTCGAACCGTCGACTTCCTGAGTTTCCTCGTCGGTCTGCAGTTCGTGACCGGGATCCTCCTCATCGCCCTCAGCCTCCCCCTGTGGTTGCGGCTGGTCCATCTCGGCATCGCCGACCTGATCTGGATCGGGTACGTCCTGGCCGCAGCCGCCCTCTTGGGGGACTTCGAGAGGCCGGTGGTAGACGAGCCTTCGGTAGCGGGATGACCCCGCCTCCTCGGGCCGTTCTCTTCGACCTCTACGACACGCTGGCGTGGTCTGACTGGCCCAGTCATGCCTCGTTCATCGCCGAACAACTGGGCGTGGATGTGTCCGACGTCGTCGCCGCTTACGACCGTCTCCGCGAACGACGAGATGGTGGCTACTTCACCGACCCGGTCTCGGTGCTGCTCGCGGTGATGGAGTTCTGTGGTGTCGAGGCCGATCCAGCCGATGCCGAGCACCTGGCGAGGATGGAGGCGGACCTGCTCGCGGGCCACGTGACCCTGTATGAGGATTCCATCCCTGCGCTGCGAGAGCTCCGTCGGCACGGTGTTCTCACTGCAGTGGTCAGCAATTGTTCGCCGTCGACCCGGCCCGTAGTCGAACGGCTGGGTTTGGAAGACGAGACCGATGCGGTGGTGCTCTCCTACGAAGTCGGGATGTCGAAACCGCAGCCGGGGATCTTCGCGGCGACCCTGGAACGGCTGGGCACGACGGCCGACGTCGCCGTTTTCGTCGACGATCGCAGCGACTACCTCGATGGGGCGGCGAATCTGGGAATGGGGACGTTTCGCATCGAGCGGTCGCATGCTTTCGGGGAGGAGGTTGCGGGTGGGCCGCACCCGGTCGTCGGTGACCTGAGAGAACTGCTCGAGCGGATGGGTCTCTAGGCGGTCTCTAGTTGCGTCCGTAGGCGCTGCGCGTCCTCCACCGGCGCCTCACACGTGAATCTCCGGCAGACGTAGGCGAGGGTGGTATCGGCTCTTCCTCTACCGGCGAGCAAGGGTGGGTCGTCGGCGGGCCCGTTCGACCAGGCGACGGCGAGAGCAGGTCGGTAACGATCCCAGGCGACGCGTGCGAGCGAGGCGGCATCGGCGCCCACCACCGCCAGCTCCCGGGGGCCATCCAGGAGCCCCATCAGGACCCCGAGCAGGTGGCCTACCCCAGCCGGTGCTCGCTCTATGACGATGCCCGCCGCCCGCACCGTCTCTTCAGCCTTCTGCCAGAGTTCGGCGTCGCCGCTGTAGGCGGAGGCGAGCATCAGGGCCTCGGCTCCGAGGGAGTTGCCCGACGGTGATGGGTTGTCGAACTGGTCCTTGGGTCGGACGACGAGTCGCTCGTCGTCACCGGTGGTGGCGAAGAACCCTCCATCGGGATCGGAGAACAGACGGATGATGTCGTCGACCATCTCCATCGCTCGGTGGTACCACTTCGCCTCCCCCGTGGCGGAATAGAGGGACAGGAGGCCCACCGCCATTCCCGCGTAGTCCTCGAGCACCGCGGGAGGCCCTTGGCGGCCCTTGGCCCAGGATCGGTGCAGGCCGCCGTGGTCGTCCCGTAACCGGTCGAGCACGAATTCGGCCGCCCGCGAGGCGGCGATCAGGAAGTCCGGTCGGCCGAGGACCGCGCCCGCCTCGGCGAAAGCCCGGATCGCCAGTCCGTTCCATGCGGCTACCACCTTGTCGTCCAAGCCCGGCCGCACCCTCTGCGCCCGGCGTTCGAGCAGCCTGCGCCCTGCCCGCTGGACGGCATCGGCCGCTGCGGCCGGTTCCAAGCCGAACTGCTCTGCTACTTCGGTGATGCCGCGAGCCCGGTGGAGGATGTTGGCGCCCTCGAAGTTCCCGGCTGCGGACACGCCGAAGTAGGCGGCCGCCACGGCGGCGTCCTCGCCGGCGACCTCCATGAATTCGTCGTGGCTCCAGACATAGAACTTGCCTTCCACGCCCTCGGAGTCGGCGTCTTCAGCCGAGTAGAAGCCGCCGTCGGGATGCCTCAGGTCGGTGAGCAGGTACTCGAGAGTGTCGACTGCGACCTCTTCGAGGGGAGTCGACCCGAACTCGACACCGGCCCACAGATAGAGACGTGCCAGCTGGGCGTTGTCGTAGAGCATCTTCTCGAAGTGGGGGACCAGCCAGTGGGCATCGACCGAGTAGCGAGAGAAGCCGCCGCCGAGGTGATCGCGGATACCGCCCGCTGCCATCGCCGCCAGCGTGTGCTGCACCATTTCCGCTGCTCCTTCCGCCCACGGCCGATCGTGAACACGAAGCAGGAAGTCGAGGACGGGCTGCTGGGGGAACTTGGGAGCACCGCCGAACCCTCCATGCTGCCCGTCGTATTGGGTCTGCAGCTGCTGCACCGCCTGGGCCAGTGCTTCCTCTCCCGGCAGGTCCTGTGAGGTCGGAAGGCGGCGACCGATCGTCTCGACGACCCGCCGGGCCTGCTCGGCGACGTCCGAGCGCCGTTCTCTCCATGCCTCGCTCACCGCCGACAGGACCGTTCGGAATCCCGGCATCCCGTGACGGTCGGTGGGCGGGAAGTAGGTCCCGGTGAAGAATGGGGAACCGTCGTGGTCGACGAAGACCGTCATGGGCCATCCCCCATGGCCGGTCATCGCCTGGGTGGCGTCCATGTAGACCGCGTCGACATCGGGCCGTTCTTCCCGATCGACCTTGACGTTGACGAAGTCGCGGTTCATCTGGGCGGCCGTCTCCGGGTCCTCGAAGGATTCGTGGGCCATCACGTGGCACCAATGGCAGGCCGAGTAGCCGATCGACACCAGGAGCGGCACGTCCCGGCGGCGAGCCTCTTCGAATGCTTCGTCACCCCATTCGTACCAGTCGACCGGATTGTCGGCGTGCTGCAGCAGGTACGGGGAGGCCGACGCGGCCAGACGGTTCGCCATGATCCAACCGTAACCGTCCCCGAGTGCCATCAGAGAGGCAGGTCCACGGCCTCACCTCGTGACTGTCCGAGTGCGGAGGACGGCATCACCGCCGGTTCGGCTGATCGACCGGGAAGGTTTCAATCCTCCCATCCGTGGAAAGGGCTCATTGGACGCCGGCACAGACCGGGAGCCGTCGGGCGCAAGAACCGACGCGGAAGGGGGAATATGCGGTCGTGCATGGTGGTTGAAAACACTGCCGTCAGATTTCCGGGAAGCGTCCGAATCGTTTCTCGAAGGACTATTGGGGGGTTCACAAGCGGGGGATTGTCTGGCATAGTGGCAACCCCGGCCCACCGACCATTTCCCAGGGAGGAATGCGTTTCATGCCTGCTGCCGATACGAAGACCGATCGTTCCACCAAGCGATCGCGTCTTCAAAGCAAGCTCACCGACGAGCGCGGTCGGCTCACCACCGACCTCGTTTCGCAGTACCTGACTGCCATCGGCGAATACGACCTGCTGACGGCAGAGCAGGAGGTCGAGCTCGCCCAGCAGATCGAGTCGGGGGAAGACGCTGCCGAGCGCCTCGAGAAGGGCGACTACAAGGGCAAGAAGGAAGAGATCGAGCTGCGTCGCGCCGAGCGCAAGGGCCGTGAGGCCAAGGACGCCTTCCTCACCGCCAACCTGCGGCTCGTCGTCGCCAATGCTCGGCGTTACGCCAACACGTCCGGTATCGACTTCCTCGACCTGATCCAGGAAGGAAACCTGGGTCTCATCCGCGCCGTTGAGAAGTTCGACTGGCGGAAGGGCTTCAAGTTCTCGACGTACGCCACCTGGTGGATCCGTCAGGCCATCACCCGGGCCATCGCCGACAAGTCCCGCACCGTCCGGATCCCCGTGCACCTCCACGACACGCTGGCAGCCGTACGAGCCGCCCAGGCGAGCCTGAAGGCCGAGCTCGGACGGGAGCCCCGTCCCGAGGAGATCGCCGAGGAAGCTGGTGTCACCGTCGACAAGGTGGAACTCGCACTCGGTGTCGCCGACACGGTCTCCCTCGAACAGCCGATCGGGGAGGACGGTGCCCAGTTGGGCGACTTCATCGAAGACGAGGACGCCGCCGACCCGGTTCAGCTCACCGAAGAGATGGACGTGGCCAACTCACTCCGCAAGTCCATCGAGCGGCTGCCCGAACGGGAAGGACGCATCCTCGCCCTTCGCTACGGATTCTTCGACGGTGTCCCCCGGACGCTGGAGGAGATCGGCGACGAGTTCAACCTCACCCGGGAGCGGATCCGCCAGCTCGAGAAGCTGGCCCTGTGTCGCCTTCGCCACCCGTCATTCGGTATCCGGGAGGCCGACCTCATCTGAGGCGGCCGCCGACGGTCGAGCCGTCGGCACCCACACCAATCTCAGTTCCGAGACTTTCACGTCGGATCGCTCGAGAGGGATCTCTACCTCTTCGATGGTGCCGGCGTGAGCCGACCACTCGTCGACCACCTTCTCCACCGCGTCGGCGAGTTCGGCCTCTAGCTCGGCCAGTTCCCGTTCCTCCTCGCTGAGCCGAGCCAAAGCCGACTCGAGGTCGGCAGCGGTCCGCTGGGTCTGTGAGCGTCTGCTCGCGGCCCGGCGGACCGCACCTGAGCGTGAACGTCCTCCGATCAGGGAGCCGAGAAGATCGCCCACGCCGGACACGAGCTCCTGCTGGCGGCGGGCTTCGACATCCGCCTGGAGCTCCCGGACTCGCCGGTCAGCCTTCGAGATCTGGCTCTTGGCGCTGTCGATGCGCTTGGCGAAACGGTTCCGCAGGTTGGCCAGATCCCGGTCGGCGGCATCTTCGGCCGCTTCCGAGCACCGCTTCTCGAACTCGTCCCGACTCTCGCCCACCCGCGAATACAACTTCAGCTTCGGGTTCTTCCAGATCTGCAGCCGTCTTTCGGCGACGAGGTGGTCCTGGAGTGAGGACGACAGGCCCTTCCAGAACGACGCTTCGCCGATCGGAGCCTCCGGTATCGCGTACGGGATCCCGTCCGGCTCGACCGGTCGAAAATCACGAGGGTCGTGATCCACCGGGCGGAGGGAACCGGCGTCGAAGGAACTGGTGAGCGGATCGATCACGACTTCGTACGTCTCGCGGTGGTCCACCTCGGCGTAGCGGTCGTCGTAGAGGAGGTCTATCGCTGCCACCGCCACCGCCCGGCGGTGGGTGGGCGTCGGGACCGCTCCCACCTCGGCCGCCCAGGGTGCGGCCGGATCGAGGTGGAACGCCTCCACTCCCTTGGCCACGGAGGGCATGACCGCAAGGGCGTCGTCGGGAGCGAGCGCGGAGGTTTCCTGCGGCGCCGGTTCCGGTGCTACGGCCTCGTCGGGTCGTTCAACCGTTGGATCAGGCACCCCGTCGGGTGGCGGCTCTTCAACGGGATCGGGTCGTGGTTCGGGAGTGGCGGAAGACGTCGGGTCCTCTCCGCCGTCGCGCAGCCTTTCCAAACCCCTCCGGTCGATGGGTCCGGCCAGGTAGGACATCGCCCAGCGAGTTTGGAAGACGGCGGGTTCGTCGCTGCCCATCTCCCGCATGACGAACTGGCGCGAGCCGAGATTGGAGATGGCAGTGTCGATGGCTCCGATATCGGTTCCGGCCCCGGCGTCGGCCAGGCCCTCGAGGATTCGCTTCTTGTCGTTCTCGGTCTGCAGCCGGCCGATCATCCAGGTCCCGGCGTTCGACATCGCCTTGTAGTCGAGATCCACGGGATTCTGGGTGGCCAGCAACAGTCCCACTCCGTAGGCCCTCGCCTGCTTGAGCAGGGTCAGTATCTGCTTCTTGGCGGGCGGTTCCGCGACCGGAGGAGCGAAGCCGTAGACCTCGTCCATGTACACGAGGAGGCGTAGGCGTCCGGCCCCGGACTGGCGGCGCATCCATGTCACGAGCTTCGACAGAACCAGGGTCACCACGAACTGGCGCTCCGGCTCGGAGAGGTGGGCGAGATAGATGATCGGGGCCGGGGTCCGGTCACCGGTCAACAAAGCTTCGATGTCGAGCGGCGGACCTTCGAGCCAAGCCGCGAAGGAAGGGGAAGCGAGCAAGCCGTTGAGGCGCTTGGCCAGCTCGACGCGATCTTTCTTGGGGTAGAACTCTTCGAGCTGGAATACCCCGAGCTTTCGTATCGGCGGATCGGGCACCATCGCCACCAAGCTCGCCAGGTCGAGATCGCGGCCGGCCCGCCACTCGTTCTCGATGAGAGTGGAGAGGAGGATGTGGGGAGGGCTGGACACCGGGTCGGCCTTGATGTCGACCAGGACCAGCAACGAGGAAACGAAACCCTCGATCTCGTCCCGGAGCGTCTCGGCATGTTCGTCCCACGACAGAGGCGGAGCTGACAGCGAGCCGACCACGTTGAGCGGCACCCCGGCCGAGGAGCCGGGCGTGTAGATGGTCACGGACGCTCCGTCGACGATCCGGCGCATGCGATCAGAAGCGATGTCCCAGTCCGCCAGCCCGTCACGCCAGGTGGTGGCGGTCACCGCGGCTGCCTCATCCACGCTCTTTCCGTCCCGCTCCGCTTCGGCGGGGTCGATCCAGGGAGCGAAATCTTCGGGGCGAAACTCGGGGAAGATCAGCCGCAGGTTCCCCATGTCACCCTTCGGGTCGATGATCAGGCAGGGGATATTCGAGAGGAGGGCTTCCTCGAGAAGGTCGATCCCGAGGCCGGTCTTCCCCGAACCCGTCATCCCCACGATCACTCCGTGCCGCACCAGGTCGTCGGAGTCGTAGATCACGGGCTCGGTTCGCTCCGAGCCCTCGATGCGGGCGCCTATGTAGAAATCACCTGTTTCGGTCTGCAAGTCCCCTCGTCCGGTCGCGACGTTGCCGACGATACCGCCCTCAGGGCGACGGGACACTGCAGTCCGACATCGACGGCCCTGGCCGGTCCACTTCCCACAGGTCCGGCTCGGGTGGGGGAATCGGGTAGTCGTCGGTGGTGACGAAACGGACCAGCGCCCGGTAGACCGCCTCGGCGTAGGCCTGACGAAACTCGTCGGTCATCGCCAGAGCCTCCTCGGACGGATTCGAGATGTAGGCACCTTCGACGATGACAGCGGGCACCAGGGAGCGGCTCAAGACGGTGTAGTAGTCCTCTCCGTCCGAGCCCACCCGCGAAATGAGGCCCGACCCCGGCGTCCCCATCCAATCGGCGGAGAACCGCGAGAAGCTGGAGCGGAGCTCTTCGACGATCAGCCCGCCCAGCCGAGGGGATTCCGGGTTCGCAACCGAGACGAAGGCTTCCGAGCCGGGGTGGTCCAGCGATGCTTCGGGCTGAGTGTTGTGGTGGATCGAGACGAAGGCCGTGGCATCCACGGAGTTGGCGAGGGTGGCTCGGAATGTGAGACCCAACTGGTAGTCACCCGCATTCGGGCCTTCGGGACCTCGGGTCAGAACGGCGGCGGCTGCGGCCGGGTACTGGGACCCGGGAGTGACGGCGCCGGTGGTCCAGTCGATGTCGTTGCTGCGTTCGAGCAAATCACCGAGACGAGCCGAGACGTCCAGGTTGACCTCGGTCTCGGTGAGACCGTTCGGCCCGACCGCTCCGTAGTCGGGCAGGCCATGACCGGGATCGATCACGAAGGAGGCTCGATCCATCTGCCCGTCGGCCGGTTGGCCGGGGACCATGCCGGGCTCGACTTGGTCGGCCGCCAGCCAGCCGTCTCGGTTGCAGGTGTCGAGTACCCAGTAGCCGCCGTCGGTCTCGCCGGTCACCGGGAGGACGACACCAGCAGCCACCGGGCTCCCGAACTCATCGGGTCCGGGTCGAAGGTCTGCTGCCTCTCGGGTCGTGACGTAGCCGGTGCGCATGGTGAGGGCGTCCTGAGTGGGAGCGGACGGATCACGCCCCTGTGGAGGGTCTGTGGGATCCGGAAGGGTCCCGGACGCGTTGGTATCGCGTGCCGGCGAGGGCTCGGCGATCAGGTTCCAGGCCGCTACCCCTGCCAGCGTCCCCAGCACCAGAACCAGTACGGCCGTGATCCTCGGTTTCACCAGCTCGTCACCGTAGGCGTTCGCGGGTTGTCTTGCCGTGAGTCACTCGGAATACACCCCCTGAACCCCGCTGGGGTTCCAAGTCAGTCGAGATTCGACTGCCGCGAGGTTGGTACGGCTCCGGCGTCACGCATAATTCGGTAACGACATTGCCCGGCCACCGATAGGCTGAGCGCCGTCGTCATGGCCGTCGCCACCTCTCCTGTCTCCGCACGCGCCGTCATCACCGAAGGCCTTCGCCTGGTCGGGGGATTCGCCCGCGCCCGTCCGTTGCCCTTCGTTCTCGCCGTACTGGGCGCAGCCATGTTCGCCGCGGCGATCATCGCCGCTTCCCAGGTGATCGGATGGGTGACCGATACGGTGATCCTCCCGGTTCTCGCTCGCGGCGAACCACTCGAAGGCCGGCTGCTGCCGGCGGTGGCCGCCATCGTCGGCGTGGCGGTGTGGAAGGCCGGCGCCATCATCATGCGACGCAACTCCGCCGGTTTCCTGCAGTTCAAGACCCAACAGGACGTCCGGCAGCGTCTCATCGATCATCAGCTCCAATTGAAACTGTCCTGGTTCGGGCGTCAGTCGATCGGCGACCTGCTCGCCATCGCCGACAACGACACACGCCAAGCCACGGGGGTGCTCGCGCCCTTCCCTTATGCCAGCGGAGTGTCGCTCCTCATCGTCGGCACCGTGGTCCTGTCTTTCTTCATCGATCCCTGGATCGGTCTCGTCGTGCTGGGTGGTCTCGGTCTGGTCGTGTTCATCGAGGTGCGGGCCGCCGTCACGGTCTACCCCGAATGGGAGGGCATCCAGGCTCAGGTCGGCGAAGTGTCGCGTGTCGCCCACGAGTCATTCGACGGGGCCCTCACGGTCAAAGCCCTGGGCCGCGAAGACCACGAGATCGGGCGCCTCGCAGACCAGTCGAGACGGCTGGCCGATCGGATCACGTCGGTCAACACGAAGTGGGAAACGTATCGGGTGATCATCACCTCGTTGATGCCCCTGATGAGCCTCACCCTGCTGGTGGTAGGGGCGATGCGGGTCGATGCCGGAGCCGTTACTCCAGGCGACGTGGTGTCGGCTCTGTACCTGCTCGGACTGCTCTCCTTTCCCGTGCAGCTCATCGCCTTCGTCCTCTTCGACATGGCTGCGTCCATTCCGGCCTACCGCCGGGTAGAGAGTGTGCTGTCCGTGGACGAGACGGTCCCATACGGCTCTGTCCGGGCCGTCGCCGGCTCGGGGCCGGCACCGATCGAAGGCGATCGGATCAGCTTCGGGTATGAGCCGGAATCGGTGGTCCTCGACGAAGTCGAACTCGATATCCCCGCCGGAAAGACCGTGGCTGTGGTCGGCCCGACGGGCTCCGGCAAGTCCACCCTCACCCTCCTGTTGGCGCGGCTGTGGGACCCGGGCTCGGGTCGGATCCGAATCGACGGGCGCGACCTCCGCTCCTTCGCTCGCCACGAACTCCCTCGGGAGATAGCTTTCGTGTCGCAGAACTCCTTCCTGTTCGACGACACTGTGCGGGGAAACATCACCCTCGGCGCCGACTACCGCGACGAAGCCGTGGAGGATGCCGCCCGGATGGCCGGCGCCCACGAGTTCATCCTGGAGTTGCCCGACGGATACGAGACCCGTATCGGCGAGCGGGGAGCTTCCTTGTCCGGCGGCCAACGTCAGAGAGTGGCTCTGGCCCGGGCGCTCATCCGACGTCCCCGACTCCTGATCCTGGACGACGCCACTTCTGCCGTCGACCCGTCGGTCGAAGCCCAGATCCTGCGGCGACTCCGGTCGGCCGACCTGCCCTCCACCGTGGTCCTGGTCGCCTACCGCCCTTCGTCGATCCGTCTGGCGGATGAGGTGGTTTTCGTCGAGGACGGCCGGGTGGTCGCCCAAGGGACACACGAGGAGTTGATGGAGACGGAGCCCGGGTATGCCCGGCTCGTCCGCGCCTACGAAGAAGACGCGGCCGATCGACGTCGGGAGAAGGAGGCCCGGGAGTGACCGAGCCCGTGACCGACACCTCGACGGTGGGTGTGATCCGCCGAGCGTTCAAGGAAGCGCCGATCCTGGGCCATCGTCTGTGGCTGATCCTGATCCTCAACGCACTGGGCACCCTCATCCAAGTACTGGTGCCGGTCCTCGTCCAACAGACGGTCGACCGCGATCTGACGGCGGAGGGAGTCGACCTGCCGGCCGTGATCGCCAAGGCCGCGATAGCCGCCGTCGTCCTCGTCATCGGAGCCGTCTCGGCCCGAGCCGCCATGGTCCGGCTGGCCCGCCAGGCTGCGGCCGGGTTGTCGGACCTCCGGGTCCGAGTGTTCTCGAAACTGATCTCGGGTCCGATGCTGCATGTCCAATCGGAACGGCGGGGAGCACTCGTATCGCGTGTGACATCCGACATCCAGACGGTCCAAGAGTTCACCGAGTGGGGCGGAGTGGTGTTCGTCGTCAACGCCACCCAGGTGCTGGTGGCGATGGTGGCGATGACCATCTACGAGTGGCGCCTGGCCGCCCTGGTCGTCGTCGCCGTGATCATCTACGCATTCGTCCTCCTGTGGTTCCAACGCATCCTCCAACGCAACTACGACCGGGTCCGGGCGGTGGTGGCGGATTCGCTGGCGGTCATGGGTGAAGCGGTAACGGGCCTTCCCGAGGTGAGGGCATACGGAATCGAGCAGGTCACGATGCAACGGGTGCGCGACGCTCTCGAACGACGATCACGCACGGAGTTCCGCACTGCCGCTTTCGGCAACACACTCTTCTCGACCGCGGAAGTGTTCGCCGCCTCGCTGACCGCGGGTGTGGTGGCGGCCGGTGTTCTGCTCGGGCGTGGGGGAGGGATCACCGCCGGCGTGCTGATCGCCTTCCTCTTCCTCGTGAATCTCCTGATCGAACCTGTCCAGAGCCTGGTGGAGATCCTCGATTTCGCCCAGAACGCCGCCTCCGGTCTCCGGAGGGTGGTGACGGCCTTGGACCGTCCCGACGACATCCCCGAACCCGCCGAGCCGGTCGAGCTTCCCCAGGGAGTGCTGGGAGTGGAGTTCGACGGAGTCCGATTCGCCTATCCAGGCGGACCGGACGTGCTCAGGAATGTGGATGCGGTCATCGAGCCGGGACAACGCGTGGCCGTCGTGGGTGAGACCGGGTCCGGCAAGACGACCTTCGCCAAACTGATGGTTCGCATGCTCGACCCGGTGGAAGGCTCGGTGCGGATCGGAGGCGTCGACCTGCGCCGGGTCGCCTCCTCCGACCTCCGTCGCCGGGTGGCGTTCGTCCCTCAGGAAGGTTTCCTCTTCGAAGGCACCATTCTCGACAACGTTCGCTACGGCTCTCCGGGGGCGGGGCGGCGCGAGGTGCGCACTTCCTTCCTGGAACTCGGCCTGGACGGTTGGCTCGATTCGCTGCCCGCCGGGCTCGACACCGAAGTGGGCGAGCGAGGCGGGAACCTCTCGGCTGGAGAACGTCAGCTGGTCGCTCTCGTTCGAGCTTGGATCTCGGCCCCCGATCTCCTGATCCTCGACGAGGCGACGTCGGCCGTCGACCCGGCGCTCGACGTGCAGCTCCGCCGGGCCATCGACCGGCTGACCGCCGGACGGACATCGGTCACGATCGCCCATCGTCTCGCCACCGCCGAGGCGGCTGATGAGGTGCTGGTCTTCGATTCCGGTGAACTGGTCGAGAGAGGTCCACACGATCGACTCGTGAGGGCGGGCGGAGTCTACGAGTTCCTCTATCGGGATTGGGTGGCGGGCACCAAGACCGGCTGAGCGAGGTGGGCCGGGGACGGCCCGCCAATGGGAACGCCGACCAATAGACTCGGTGACAGGCATGCCTGAAACCCACGAGATCTCCCGAGCCGGACGCAACGAGTGGCTGATCGAGGAGATGTACGAGCGCTACCTCGACTCTCCGAAGTCCGTCAGCATCGAATGGCGTAACTTCTTCGAGAACGGTGGGCGATCGAGTCAGCCCGCAGCCACGCCAGCACCCTCCCAGCCAGCGCCGGTCGAGGAGAGAGTCGCACCCGCCCCAGCCGACCGGTCGGACCCGAACCGAGGGCCCGAACCGAAAGCCGAACCCGAGACGCCGAGCACGTCCCCGGAGGCGGTCCCCCTCAAGGGGATCACCGGCACGATCGCGCGGCGGATGGACGAGAGCCTGTCGGTCCCCACGGCCACCTCGGTTCGCACGATTCCCGCCAAGCTCCTCGAAGTCAATCGCAAGATCCTCAACAACCAGCTTCGCCGGCTGACCAACGGAGGGAAGGTCAGCTTCACCCATCTGATCGGGTGGGCGGTGGTCCGTGCTCTCCGTGAGATGCCGGCCATGAACGTGTCGTACGCCGAGATCGACGGCGACCCCTACGTGGTCCACCACGACTCCGTCAACTTGGGCTTGGCGATCGACCAGCAACGCCCCGACGGCACCCGGGTCCTCCTCGTCCCGAACGTGAAGGGAGCGGACCGGATGGAGTTCCGCGAGTTCTGGCAGGCCTACGAAGCCGTCGTCGCCAAGACTCGTGACAACAAGCTGACGGTCGACGACTTCGCCGGCACCACCGCCACCCTCACGAACCCCGGCACCATCGGAACCGTCCAGTCCGTGCCCCGCTTGATGCCCGATCAGGGCGTCATCGTGGGGGTCGGTGCCATCACCTACCCGCCCGAATACCAGGCGTCTGATGCCGCCTACCTGGCTCGCCAGGGGATCGGCCGGGTCATCGCCTTGACGTCGACCTATGACCACCGGGTGATCCAGGGTGCTCAGTCGGGCGAGTTCCTGGCTCGCATCCACAGCCTGCTGCTCGGCGAGGACGACTTCTACGACGAGATCTTCCAGTCGATGGCCGTGCCGTACACGCCCGCCAGGTGGGCCGTCGACGACAACCCGCCGATCGGCAGCCCGGGCTGGATCGCCAAGCAGGCGAACGTGTTCCGGATCATCAACGCCTACCGGGTTCGGGGCCACCTGCTAGCCGACCTCGATCCATTGCGCCTCGACCCTCCGCGGATGTTCGAGGAGCTGGATCCGCTCTCGTACGGCCTCACGATCTGGGACCTCGACCGTGAGTTCGCCACCGGCGGCATCCTCGGCGTGCCCACCATGACCCTGGGCGACATCCTCTCGGTGCTGCGAGACGCCTACTGCCGCACGGTCGGTGTCGAATACATGCACATCCAGGAGCCCGACCAGAAGCGGTGGATCCAAGAGCGAGTCGAGGTGGAAACACCGCCGGTGACACGTGAGGAGCGGCTCCGCATCCTGCGCAAGCTGAACGAAGCCGAAGCTTTCGAAGCCTTCCTCCACACCAAGTACGTGGGTCAGAAGCGGTTCGGTCTCGAGGGCGCCGAGAGCATGATCCCTCTGCTGGACTCTGTCCTGACGGCGGCCGCACACGACGGGATGTCGACGGCGGTGCTGGGGATGTCCCACCGTGGTCGTCTCAACGTCCTCACCAACATCATCGGCAAGCCGCCGGCCCGTATCTTCCGCGAGTTCGACGGGGACCTCATCCCCGGCGTCGAGGGAACGGCCGACGACGTCAAGTACCACCTGGGCGCCAAGGGCACCTACGAGGTGTCAGCCGACGCTTCGATCGAGGTGGAGGTCGTTGCCAACCCGAGCCACCTGGAGGCAGTCGACCCGGTCCTCGAAGGAGTAGCCCGCGCCAAACAAGAAAAGCTCGGACCGGACGGGCACAGGAAGGTGTTGCCGATCCTCCTGCACGGTGATGCTGCCTACGCCGGGCAGGGCGTGGTGGTCGAGACCCACAACCTTTCCCAGTTGTCCGGCTACCGCACCGGCGGCACGATCCACATCGTCATCAACAACCGGGTCGGCTTCACGACGTCCCATGAAGAGGCGAGGTCGAGTTATTACGCCACCGACGTCGCCAAGACCGTCCAGGCGCCCATCTTCCACGTCAATGGCGACGATCCCGAGGCGGTGACCCGGGTCGGTCGGCTGGCCTTTGCCTTCCGGCAGGCGTTCCAAAAGGACGTGGTAATCGACCTGGTCTGCTACCGCCGACGGGGGCACAACGAGGGCGACGAGCCCTCCTACACCCAGCCGCAGATGTATCGCAAGATCGAACGGCACCCCTCGGTGCGAAAGATCTACCTCGACCGGCTGCTCTCCGCCGGTGAGATCTCCGCCGAGGACGCCGATGCTCTCTTGAGCGAGTACCGACAACTGCTCGATGCAGCCTTCCAGAGCAGCCGGGAGCCGACGACGGTCCCGGCCCGCCGGGAAGAAGAGGAGGTGTACGACCCTCCCACCGGAGTCGATCGATCGACCCTGGAACAGGTCCTCGCCCACATCACCGACATCCCGGAGGGATTCACCATCCATCCCAAGCTGGGCCGATTGATGGAGGAGCGGTCGCGGGCGCTGGAGGAGGACCGGATCGACTGGGGCACCGCCGAAGCTCTCGCTTTCGGCTCGTTGGCCCTGGAGGGTGTTCCCATCCGGCTGGCCGGCGAGGACTCGCGCCGAGGCACCTTCAGCCACCGTCACTCGGAGCTGATCGACTACGAGCTGGGCACGCGCTGGGCGCCCCTCGAAACCATCGCCGGCGGAGACACGAGGGTGCGGATCGTCGATTCGCTGCTGTCCGAATACGCCGCGGTGGGCTTCGAGTACGGATACTCGGTCGAGTGGCCCGAGGCCTTGGTGATGTGGGAAGCCCAATACGGCGACTTCGCCAACGGCGCCCAAGTCGTGTTCGACCAGTTCATCGCCGCCGGAGAGGTCAAGTGGAACCAGCCCTCAGGCCTCACTCTGCTCCTGCCACACGGATACGAAGGCCAGGGCCCCGAACATTCGTCCGGTCGGATCGAGCGGTTCCTGGAGCTGTGTGCCGGTGAGAACATGCGGGTGGTGGTTCCCGCCACCTCCGGTCAGTACTTCCACATCCTCCGGCGTCAAGCGCTGCGTCGTCCCCAGAAACCTCTGGTGATATTCACGCCGAAGTCGTTGCTTCGGGCCAGGAGTTCCTTCGTCTCGGCGTCGGTGCTCGAATCGGGCCGGTTCGACCCGGTCGTTCCGGACGGCACCGACCGAGCTCGTCGCCTCGTTCTCTGCACCGGCAAGGTCTTCCACGATCTCGATGCCCGCCGGCGGGAGGCCGAACTGGACGATGTGGCCATCTACCGGCTGGCCCAGCTCTATCCCGTTCCGGAGGAGGAGTTGGCCGCCGTCGCCGAACAGTTCCCGGACGCGGAGCTGGTGTGGTGTCAGGAGGAGCCCGAGAACATGGGTGCCTACATGTTCCTCTGGCACCATCTGCGCCGGATCTTTGGTCGAGAGCCTCGTTACGCCGGCCGGGCGGCCTCTCCCAGCCCTGCCACCGGATCGCTGCGGGTCCACCGTGAACAGCAGGCCTATCTGGTCGACCAGGCTCTCGGATTGGATCTGTAACGCGAGCGGTCGCCCCGAGACCTGATATCCCGAAAGAGGGCCGCTGGGCGGGTGACGTCCTGAGGGGGTCTGGAGAACTCGGGAATCGCCCCCCGCCCTGCGACACACGAAGATCCTAGCTCATAGTCGACCAGGCGCTAGGCGCGGTTCGCGCGCGTGTTACACGTCGTGGTAGTCGGGGCTCGGCCCTTCTCGATCCTCGGGGGGAGGGAAGTAGGCGGCGGTTTTGAAGCCCTGGTCGTGGGTCACCATCCATGTCGACCCCTTCTTGCAGTCGAAGAGCGACTCGAGGCGGACGCCGGCTCCCCGCAGGATCCGAAGTGTCTCGGGAATGACGTCGCCGTGGGAGCAGAGGACCGCCGTGCTCCCCGCCACCTCGTCGAGGAGGGCTCGGATGCTGGACGGGGATGCCCCTTCCGCCAGCCGCTCGTCAGCCTCTACCGACGATCCGAGGACTTCGGCCAGTGGTTGCACCGTCTCGACGCATCGGATGTACGGGCTGGACAGCACTCGGCTCACGCCGATGGTGCTGAGCTGCCGTGCGATGGCATCTGCCTGGCGTCGGCCCTTTGGAGTCAGAGGTCGGAGCTGGTCGTCGTCGTTCCACTCCCGACGGTCACCGGCCGCACCGTGTCGGACCAGATGGACGGTCGTGTAGGCGACGGCGCGTGCGGTGTCGGTCGACTCGATCAGCTCACGGTCGAAGGGATAGGACACCAACTCGGCCGCCTCCGCCAGAGGCAACCAGCGAAAGTCGTCGACCTCCTCGCCCGGGGTGAAGCCTGTGTGCCGGTAGGGGCGCATCAAGAAATAGTCGACCTGCTTCATGCCCGCGGCAGTTGGGTAGCGGTTGGTTCCGGCCGGTTCCACGATCCGGCAGAGAAGCCCGGTCTCCTCGTGGATCTCTCGCAAGGCGCACGCTGTGAGGTCTTCTCCGGGCTCGACCTTGCCCTTTGGAAGGGACCAGTCGCCGTACCGAGGACGGTGGACTATCGCCACCTCGAGTCGCTCCGCCGTGTCGCCTCGGACGACCAGACCTCCAGCGGCCGGGATGTCGGGACGGGAATCGGTCACGTCGCTCTCGACCCGTCCTTGGATCCGGAGAAGGCGACCGGGGGTTCCGCCCGACTGATGTCGATCGACACCCAGCCGCATACGAAGCAGGTTTGACGGGTCATGCCTCCGCCGATGGCCCGGGGAGAGCTGAAACGGTGCCGGCCTTCCCGGCAATCTGCCCACGCCTTGCGGCTCCGGCGCCGCGCGCGTGACTTGTCCTGACCGCCCATCGTGAGCATCAGGCTAGTGGCCGGGATCAGTTTCCAAGCGACCTTTCGCTGGGTCGTCGGACATGGTCGAGGATCAGGGCGTGTAGGACGTCCCGGGCGGGATCGAGAAGGGCATTGTGGCGGGTCTCGACCCACTCGAGACGGGCTCGGAGTCGCCGGGCCAGCAGGCGACCGGACACCGGTGAAACCGTCTCGTCGGTGCGCGACTGGATGACCAGGCTGGGACGTCGAAGCCGGCCCGCCGTCCACCATGCATGCCAGGCGACCCGTACCAGGGCGTCGACCGCAGCCACCGAGTGCTCCTCGGGCGGAAGCCACAGATGCGCCAGGTCCGGATCCGGGACCGGTTCGGGATACGCAGGGCTGGTCGAGACGAGATGGCGGGCCAGAGGAGCGGCGTAGGCGCGGCGGTCCCTGACCAACAACGGCGGGTTGATGGCCGTCAACGAGGTGGCGCCGAGCCGAGGCGCCGCCAAAACGGAGAGCAGTCCGCCCATGGAGAGCCCGATCAGATGGAGGCGTCGATGGCCTGCCACGGCGTTCCCCGCCGAGACGATCGACTCGAGCCACTCCCGCCAGGCAACATCCGGTCGATACTCGGGGCCGTGACCGGCGAGCAGCGGGGCGGAGACGGTGTAGCCCTCGCCGTGGAGTACCTCGGCCAGTGGAAGCCAATGACCGGGATGACCGGTGTAGCCGTGGACGAGCAATGTCGCCTCTTCGCCACTTCCCTCGAGGAACAGCGGCGCCGTCCAATCACGTGTCAATCCGCCAGCAGCTCCCTGAGTTCGAGGGTGACCCGGGCGGCGTCCACCAAGCCGTGTCGTTCGATGGCGAACTGCGGCCAGGGGACGTCGAAGCCTGTCACCCGGCGAATGGGCGCCTCCAGGTCGTAGATCGCTTCCGCCGCGACGACCGCCGCCACGTCGGAGGCGACCCCGGCGGCGCCTTGCGGCTCCTGCACGACGAGGAGCCTTCCGGTGCGTCGCACCGAGTCGAGAACGGTCTCACGGTCCCACGGGAACAGGGTGCGCAGATCGATCACCTCGATGGAGGCGTCGACACTCTCGGCGGCTTCCAGGCACACCGGGACCATCCCGCCATAGGTCACGATGGTGGCGTCGTCGCCGGATCGGCGGATGCGGGCCTTGCCGATGGGCAGGGTGTAGTGGTCGGTGGGCACGTCCTCCCGGCCAGCCCGGTATAGAACCTTCGGCTCCAGGAAGATGGTGGGGTCGTCGGACTCCAGAGCCGCCGCCAACAAGCCCTTGGCGTCTACTGGCGACGACGGGCATATGACGACCAGCCCCGGAGCATGGACGAAATAGGCCTCGGGTGAGTCGCAATGGTGCTCGTGGGCCCCGATGCCCGCTCCGTTCGGGAACCGGACGACCACCGGGGTCGAGACGTGCCCACGCGTCCGGTACCGGAACCGACCCAGATGAGACACGATCTGATCGAAAGCCGGGTACACGAACCCGTCGAACTGGATCTCTGCCACCGGTCGGGCGCCGGCTAGTGCCATCCCGACCGCGGTCCCGACGATCCCCGACTCGTTGAGCGGGGTATCGATCACCCGTTTCTCCCCGAATCGGCGCTGGAGGCCTTCGGTGATCCGGAACACCCCACCGGATACGCCGATGTCCTCCCCGAGCAGGATGGTTTCTTCACGGCGCTCCATGGCCTGGGCCAGGGCAGCATTGATGGCCTGTGCCATCGTCCACCGTTCGGTGGGGCCTGGGGGCAGGTGGTCTTCTCCCGCCTCCCACACCTCATCCCGGTCGAACACCGTCTCGGCCTCGCCGTGGGCTCGCTGCATGGCATGGAGCTGGTCGACCACGTGGCCAGGTATCCGGTGGAAGGCATGGCGCACTACTTCGTCCCGCTCGGGCAGTGGGTTCGACTCGATCTCGGTGATGGCCGCTTCCACCATGTCGGCGACCTCCATCGCCACCTTCTCGCCGACCCGTTCGTCCCACTCACCCCGGGCCTCCAGAAAGTGCTCCAGGCGCTCGATCGGGTCACGAGTCCGCCACTCGTTCTCTTCGTCCGCGGAGCGGTAGAGGCGCGCATCGTCTGCGGTGGCGTGGGGGCCATAGCGGTAGGTCATCGCCTCGATGAGTGTGGGTCCTCCGCCTCGCCGAGCCCTGTCGGCTGCCTCCCGGGTGGCCAGGTACACGGCGACCGGATCCATGCCGTCTACCCGAATGCCGTCGAATCCGTAGGCGAGGGCCTTCTGGGCGATGGTGGGAGCAGCCGTCTGCTTGGCGTAGGGCACCGAGATGGCATACAGGTTGTTGGCGCAGATGAACACCGTCGGCGTCTTCCAGACACCAGCGAAGTTCATCCCCGAGTGGAAGTCGATCTCGGACGTCGCGCCGTCACCGAAGTAGACCGCGGTGACCGTGTCTTCGCCCCGCATGGCAGTCACGTAGGAGTAGCCGACGGCGTGGGGCAACTGGCTGGCGATGGGCACGGTGATGATTCCCTGGCGATAGCGCTTCACGTCCCACCCACTGTTGGGCAGGCCCCGCCAGTAGGCCATGAACACCCCGAGCGGAAGGCCACGGGCCACTTGCACGCCGTGCTCGCGGTAGGAGGGGAAGATGAAGTCGTCTTCGCGTAAGGCGAGGGCGGACCCGATCTGGACCGCCTCTTGGCCCTCCAGCATCGGGTAGGTCCCGACTCTCCCCTGCCGTTGGAGCGCCAGCATCCGCCGGTCCAGGGTTCGAGCCAGGACCATCTTCCGGTAGAGGTCTTGATACAGGTCAGCAGGAAGCCCGGGATCTTCCGCCACGAGACTGCCGGACGGATCGATCACCTGGAGCATCGGTACCTCGGGATCGGAGACGGTCTCGGAGATCGATGCACTCATGCATACGAGTGTGCCACATGTCCAAGAGCCATGCCCGGAGGCAGCGGGGCCTGCCCGGCAGGGATGGCACCCGGCCTTGGGTATCCTTCGAGGACATGCCCCGCTATCGGCCCGACCTCGCCCGCATCGCGCCCTACGAACCGGGATTGCCGGTGGAGGAGGTCGCTCGACGGCATGGCCTCGACCCGGCCGGCATCATCAAGTTGGCCTCCAACGAGAGTCCGGAAGGCCCCTTCCCTGAGGCGGTGGAGGCGATGGCTGCGATGGCCGCTGGTTCCAACCGATACCCGGACAACGAGGGTTACGCCCTACGTCGAGCGCTCGGAGCCCGTCTCGACGTCGATCCCGACTGTGTCTGGCTCGGTGGCGGCTCCTCTGAGCTGCTCCGGACCGTTGCCTTGGCAGTGGGGGGTCCCGGCACCAACACCGTGTACGCCTGGCCGTCGTTCGTGGTGTATCGACTCGGCGCCATGTGGGCCATGAGCGAACGCCGTGAGATCCCGTTGGACGAAGAACATCGGCATGATCTCAGAGCCATGCGGGAGGCCGTCGATGACGACACCACCCTCCTGTTCATCTGCAACCCGAACAATCCGACCGGAACCCATGTGCCCACCGATGCCGTGGTCGAGATGATCGACTCGATTCCCGACCACGTGACCGTCGTGGTGGACGAGGCCTACTTCGAGTTCGCCACGGCGCCCGACTACCGCACGCTGGCGCCTCTCGCCGTCGAACGTGCCAATGTGATCGTCACCCGAACGTTCTCCAAGGTGTATTCGCTGGCGTCCCTGCGGGTGGGTTATGCGATCGCCCGTCCCGAGACCATCGCCGAGATGCGGCGGGCCCAGGCACCGTTCACCGTGACTCAGGTCGGCCAGGAGGGAGCACGGGTGTCTCTCCAGTATCCGGACCGACTGGCGCAGCGGGTGGAACAAAACGCCCGGGGCCGTCGACTCCTGCTCGATGCGCTCGATGATCGGGGGATCGAGCACGCCGACAGCCAGGCCAACTTCGTCTGGTTCCGCTCCAAGGCATCCGACCCTGGCACGGACTACATCAAGGCCGGGATAATCGTTCGCACCTTCGGGAGCGACTGGGTTCGGGTGACGGTCGGAAGCGACGAGGAGAATCACCGCTTCATCGCCGCACTCTCGGACATCGGTTGAGGGTTCGGGCGGCGCGCTCACGATTCCGCACATTTCGTGACGATGGGTAACTTTCGGAGCGCTCTCCACCTGTCTCTCTAGGAGTCTGCCTTGAAAGCCATCGTGCGTGCATTCGCCGCGGCAGTGCAACGTGCGCCACTCGCCATCGTGATCGTCACCCTCGTGCTCGCCGCCGTGCTGGGTTCTTTCGCCGGTCAGGTAGAGATCGCCACCGGCAACGAGGGCTTCGCCCCCGACAATGCTGAGATCGAGGCACTGGAACGCATCGGGGAACTGTTCGCCGGCGAGCAGGAAACGGTGTTCCAGGTCATAGTCCGCCGGCCCGAAGGCGACGTGATCAGTGCCGACGGATTGGCAGCGGTGACGGCCGTGGAGGAAGTCATCCGTAGCGTCGCCGGAGACCAGGTGGCCGACACCTCTCAGCGGCCAGGAGTGGTCTCCTACATGATGCCGGTGCTGGCACAAGCCCAGGCAACCGGCACTCCTCCCACCGACGACGCCGCCGTGGACACCGCCTTCGAGGAAGGCTTGTCCCTCCTGGGCCCGGAGGGCGAGGGATTCGCGTCCAGCCTGCTCGGAAGCGACGCATCCGGAACCACGTCGTCATCGGGTCTGGTGCTCGCCTTCTTCGAGGTCGAGAACGGCGGTGATGCCAACGCCGCTTTCGAAGCCCAGACGGAGATGGAAGAGCGAATCGCCGCCGAACTGGAGGCGATCGACACCGACCTCGAGATCCGACCCTTCTCCATGACCCTCCTCTTCGGTGCGGTCGACGAGTTCACCTCCGAGGTGGGACGCCTCTTCGCCTACGCCGGCGTGATCATCGTGGTGATCCTGTTGTTCGTCTACTGGCTCCGACCCAAGGGATCGGCGACCTTCGCCCAGACTGGCCGTCGCACGTTCGTGGACATGCTCATCACGCTGGTCACCATCCTCTTGGCCATCGGGATGATGCAGGGCGGTGGTGTCCTCCTCGAGAAGGCCGGGATCATCAGCGCCTTCTCGGCGCCTACCCAGGTCGTTCCGATCCTCATGATCGGGCTGGGTGTCGACTATGCCATCCACCTGATCAGCCGTTACCGGGAAGAGGTCGGGGAGGGAGCTTCCGTCGACGACGCAATGTCGATATCGATGAAGACCTCGGGTGTGGCG
>DATGPZ010000057.1:0-10812 GCA_035304485.1 Acidimicrobiia bacterium
TCGGTCCCGGGTTCACGTGGTTGGGGGCGGCCAGCGGGACCCTGATCGGGTTCTGGCCGGTCCTAGGAGGGAACTGGACCGTGGCAGTTGCGGCCGTCGTGCTCCTCGTGGGCGGTTCCCTCGTGAAGACCAACCGGACCCTGTCGGGCGTCCTGCAAGTGGTGTCCGCCGGGCTCTTCGTCACCGCCGCCGCCGGTCTGGGAGGGCCGGTCCTGGCGGTGACGGCCACCCTCGCCTTGGGCGGGATCACCGGTGAGATGCTCCTCGGACATTGGTACCTGGTCGACCCCACCATGCCGCGCCGAGTGCTGCGGACCTTGGCCCTGGGTGGAATCGTCGGGTCTGTCATCGATGCCCTGATGGTCGTCGTCACCGTCGGTTCGCCCGGCGGTGACTTCGCGGCCGCCATCTACTGGGGGTTGGCGGCGACCACCGTCGTGCTGATGCTGGCGGTCCTGGGAGCGCTTCGCCACCCCGCCTACTCGGGTGTCATGGCGGCCACCGGCTTGTCGTATCTAGCCGTCCTCACCGGTCTGGCGGCGGTGTTCGTCGGCCGGATCCTCGCAACCGGCTCCGGCCCTTTCTGAGGTGATGTAGATGAGAAACGTACGCATGGTCGAAGCCCCACCGCAGGAAGCCGTCCGGCTCGTGGGGGTCCTGGCGGGGGAACCACTCGAGGACGTCCCGGTCCCGGCCGACACGCTGGCGGCGATGGGTTTCAGGGGAGAGCCCAACCAGACGTTGCTCGTCTCCGGCTCCGATGGTCCCCTGGTGCTCGTGGGACTCGGCGACGAGGTCGATGCCGTCCGGCTCCGGGAGGCGTGCGGCGCAGCCGCCCGGGCAGTGTCCGACGAGGCAGTGATCGCCACGACTCTCCATCGGCTCCCGCTCGACAATGCCGGCCAGGCGGTGCTCGAAGGCCTCCTGTTGGGTTCCTACCGCTATGACCGGTACAAGAGCCAAAACTCGACCACCCAAGGCGACATCTGCTTGGTGGGCTTGTCCGATCAGGCCGTCCTGGATCGAACGGTGACCGCCGCAGAAGCTGTCTACCGAGCTCGAGACTGGGTCAACTCCGCTCCCCAGGACAAGAGCCCCGCCGACCTGGCGGCCGAGATGGCCGAAAGCCTGACCGCACCGGGGATGACAGTCGAGGTGTGGGACGAAGGCCGCATCGCAGAGGAGCGGCTCGGAGGTCTGATCGGTGTGGCGGCCGGATCCGACCGACCGCCCCGGATGCTGGTCGCCAGACGCCCCGTCGAGGAGGCGCCGGCGCTGGCACTGGTCGGAAAGGGAATCGTCTTCGATTCCGGCGGGCTCTCGATCAAGCCGGCCGACGCCATGGAGACGATGAAGAGCGACATGGCCGGCGCCGCAGCCGTCGTGTCGGCAGCAGCGGCGATCGCCGTCGAGGACGTCCCGGTCGATCTCCGGGTGTATGTGCCATTGACAGACAACATGTCGAGCGGATCTGCCATCAAACCTGGCGATGTGCTCCGTATTCGGAACGGAAAGACGATCGAGGTGCTGAATACCGACGCCGAAGGTCGTCTGGTGCTCGCCGATGCCCTCTCGCTGGCGGTCGAGGAACAGCCGGACATGATCGTCGACCTGGCCACTTTGACGGGAGCCGCAAGGGTCAGCCTCGGTGATCGGATCGCCGCCGTGTTCGCCTCCGATGATTCCACCTCTCAAACGGTGCTCGCGGCGGCAGAGGAGGCGGGGGAGCGGGCTTGGCCAATGCCCCTGCCCGCCGACTATCGGAAGATGATCGACTCGAGCGTTGCCGATATGAAGAACACCGGCGGTCGCTACGGCGGCGCGATCCTGGCCGCCTCTCTGCTGGCCGAGTTCACCGGTGGCCTGCCTTGGGCCCATATCGATATCGCCGGACCGTCCTTCTTTCGAGAGGACACTCCTCTGGGACGGCGAGGTGGCTCCGGGTATGGGGTGACGACGCTGATGGCCCTCGCCAACCGGCTGGTGCCGGCGTGATACGGAGATCCCGTCGGGGTGGCGTGCATCGGATGCCCCGGTCCTGAATAGCCTCTCCGATTAGCCTTTCTTCGATGCGCACCCGCTTCGTCATCGCCATGACGCTCACCGATCTGGTGGCGCTGGGTCTGGCGATGCTGGTCGGCTCGATGCTGGTTTTCGGCACCCCCGCGGTGTGGGAGGCCCGCATCGACCTGCGGCTCTCCACGCTGCCACTGTTGGGGGTGATGACGGCGGGGGCGGTGGTCATGTCCCTAGCCACCGCCTCGATGTCCGGCCACGGGGTGCCGAGGCCCACATACGGCCGCTTGATCATGATCCTCACCGGCACGTTCCTGCTGACCACCACGGCCTCGTTCATGTTCCGGGATGCTCTCCCGTACTCACGGTCCTACGTGCCGGTGGTGCTCGGCATCTGGGGCGTGTTCGGCGCTGCCCATCGGTATGTGCGCCGGCGTCGGCCCTGGACCGAACGTCTCGTGATCGTCACGTCCGAGAAGACCCTCGCCGACGAATTGGCCGAGAGTGACCACGTCGAGGTGGTGTCGGTGATCGATCCCCAGAGCGACGCCGATCTCGAGCCGCTTCCCAACGGATGCAGCCTCGCCGTGGATCTGCGGTCGGCACTCTCCCAGAACGTCGCCCAGTTCGTCTCCTCGTGTGATCTCGCCGGCTACGACGTGCGTCCACTGGCTTCGGTGTATCAAGAGCATCTGCAACGGGTGCCACTGGTCCACCTCAACGAAGGGTGGGAGATCTCGACACCACTCCTCTCCACCCAGCCGTGGCTGCCGGGCAAGCACGTCGTCGACACGATCCTGGTATTGGTGACCGCGCCCCTCTGGCTCTTGGTGGGCTTGGCCGTGGCGCTGTTCGTCAAGATCTCGTCGCCCGGTCCGGTGTTGTTCCGCCAGCGACGGATCGGCCGGGGAGGCGAGCCGTTCGTCATGTACAAGTTCCGGACGATGGTGGTCGATGCCGAAGAGTCAGGACCTCGGTTCGCGGCGGAGGGAGACGCTCGCTTGATCCGGGGCGGGGCCTTTCTGCGCCGGGCCCGTCTCGACGAGATTCCCCAGCTCTACAACGTCCTCAAGCAGGAGATGAGCCTCGTCGGTCCTCGCGCCGAGCAGATTCCGTTCGTTCGCCAGTTCCGCAAGCGAATCCCTTTCTACGACCTGCGCCACCTGGTTCGGCCGGGCATCACTGGATGGGCTCAAGTGAATTACGGCTACGCCGATGATGCTGCAGACACTATCGAGAAGCTCTCATACGATCTCTATTACATCCAGCACATGTCGCCCGCCCTCGATCTCCAGATCCTCTGGAAGAGCATCTGGACCGTTCTGACCGGCGCCGGAGCACGGTGACCGAAGCCCTCCCCGTAGGCACCGGACGCGGTCTGCGCGCCCCCGGAACCACCACGATGGTGGCGGGCGGGCTGATCGGTGGTGTCCTCGCCCTGGTTTTCCAGGCTGTCGGCGGCCGCGTTCTCGGCGAGGAGGCTTTCGCGCCGATCGCGGCGATCTGGACGGCCTTTTTCATCGTGGCATCCATCCTCCTGGTGCCGCTCGAGCAGTACGTGACCCGCGAGACCAGTCGGGGCCGTTCCCTGGCCGAGGACCGAAAGGTCGCCGGCTGGGTGGGTGCGCTCGCCGTCCTGGCAGGGGCTGCCTATGTCTACCTGTCCTTGGACTCGGAGATCTTCGGCGGGGACAGCACCTACGTGGTGGTGATGGCTCTGTTGGTGGCCGGATACACGGTGTTGTTCTCGGCCAAGGGTGTGCTCGCCGGAAACCGACGGTTCGCCGAGGTGGGTTGGATCCTGATCCTCGAAGGCGTCTTCCGCTTGGTTGCGGGCGTGGCGATCCTGGCCGTGGTGATGGAGGCCCCGGCGCTCGCCTGGGCGATGGTGGTGGCGCCGCTATCGGTGGTCTTCGTTCGGTTCTGGCGGCACGATCGCAGTGTGGGCGACGTCGAACCGGTCGGCGCTCGGCGATTCCTCGGGGCCTACATCGTCGGCAGCTCCGCCTCCCAACTATTGCTGGCCGGTGCTCCCCTCGGAGTGGATTTCCTCGGCGGCTCGCCGGCGATGTTCACGATCATCTTCTGGACCTTCACCCTCTACCGAGCGCCTTTGACCTTGATCTACTCCCTCCAGTCTCGGATCCTGCCCTACCTCGTGTCGATGGGAGAGGACGGAAACGACCACGGGCTCAGGCGGATGTCGCTGGGGGTCCTGGGCCTCGGGGCAGTCCTGACCGTCGCCGGGGCGGCAGCCGGGTGGTGGATCGGCCCAGAAGTGGTCTCGCTCATCTTCGGCGAGAGCGGAACCCCGGCTCGGTCGGTGGCGATGCTGGCAGCCGGGGGTGTCATGGCGGCGTCGACCGCCCAGGTGGGTGGTCAGGTCCTGGTGGCGAGGGCTCGCACGGCCGCCCTGGCGGCAGCGTGGTGCCTCGGCTTGCTGGTGGCCGTCGGCGTGATGGCTTTGGCAGGAGGGGATCCCGATTTTCGGGTGGCGGTGGGTTTCGCGGCCGGAGAGCTGGCGGCTCTGCTAGCGGTCGGGCTCCTGATCACTCGCAGTCGGCCCTCTCGCTCCTGAGGGTCGCCTGCGCTCTCGATAGCGCCGTCGGTGCTCGTCGCGGAGTGAGGGAGGGAACCGTCGCTGGAGGGCCACAGGTACGGGAGGGATCCGGTTTCGTGTGACCAGGGTTCCCTCGACCACCCAGACGAGGTCGGCACGAAGGAGTTGGGGCAGCCATATCGGCAGCGGGATCCACGCACCGTCGGCACCTGCGCGGACGACTCGGAGGAGTTCGCCGACGGCGCCCTGACCCAGGGCTGCCACCCAAAAGCGGCGGACGTACGGATCGTCGGGTCGGAATCCGTTGTCGACCTCGACCAGCCGTGTGGGGAGGAGTGGTCGCTGACGGGCGGTGGGACGGACCGCCGCCCCCGGAGCGGACGCAACGTAGCGCTCCGAGGGAGGACGGACATGGTCTCCGGAGGCGGCAGTCGTCATCGCCTCCGAGTTCTACCAACGATCGTTATCTATCGTCAAGTAGAATAGGTGAATACTTTTCGCGTTCAGTCGTCCCCGCCGGGGCCGCCGCCACCGCCGTTGCCGGGACCGCCGCCGCCGCCGTTCCCGGGACCGCCGCCACCACCGCCGTTGCCTCCACCGTCTCCGGGTGGGGCGCCGACCACGGCAGTGACCGTGATGCCGTAGGCCACGGTCGCCCCGGGCTCGGGGTCGGTGGCGAGGATCACCCCGAAGCGACCGGGGTCGTTGACGGGTTGATCCACCCGGGCCAGGTTGACCAGCACCCCGGTCTCGCCCTCGAAGGCGCGGAGGGTCTCCACCGCCTCCTCGAAGCTCTGGCCCACCAGATCGGGCAGGTCGCCGACCGGCGGTTCACCGGTCGAGACGGACAGATTCACAGCCGTTCCCACGTCCACTTCGGCGCCGCCTCCGATGGACTGGCCGAACACCTGCCCTTCCGGTTCGATCGACGGCAGGTTGGACACGGTGGCGTTCAGGTCCGCATCCTTCAGACGGGCGATCGCCGTGTTGACGTCCAGGCCGACCACGTTCGGAACCGTCGTCTTGGGTGGCGTCAGATATTCGTCCACACCGGGTGGCTCGGGCGGGAAGTCGGACTCGGGTATGCCCTCCATGACGATGCTCATGAACTCGGCCCACAGGGGAGCGGGCACCGTACCGCCGAACACGCGGCTGTAGGTGTTCCCGTTGATCGTCACGTTCTCGAGCGGCTGCTGCTTGGCCTCGTAGCCGACCCAAACTGCCGTCGAGTACTCGGGAGTGAAGCCCACGTACCAGGCGTCGCGATAGGACTGATGCGTCCCGGTCTTGCCGCCCTGGGGACGACCGATGTTGGCGTTGGGGGCGGTGCCGGCCGAGGTCGGGACGTCTCGGAGGGGGCGCAGGGCGGCAGCCGCCACCCGCTCGTCCAGAACGCGCTCCTGTTTCACCTCGTGCTCGTAGATCACGTTCCCCTCGGCGTCCAAGATTCGGGAGATCAGGAAGGGCTCCGCCCACAACCCTTGCGTGGCGAAATTCGAGTATGCCGACGCCATCTCGAGCGTCGACACCTCGGAGGTGCCGAGGACGAGTGATGGCACCGGAGTGAGAGGGGATCGGATACCCATTCTGTGGGCCACCTCGACGATCTTCTCAGCCCCCACGTCTTCGTGCAGCGCCACCTGTGCGAAGACGGTGTTGAGTGACGCCGATGTCGCCTCGGCGAGGGTGACGAAGCCATTGCGCCCGGCGCCGCCCACCGTCCATTTGTTCCCCTGTTCCGAGCAGGGGAAGCCGCAGTCGAAGGTCTGCGGGCTCGAGGCATTGAATCGATGACCCAGGGTGATTCCGTTCTCGAGGGCCGCCACCAGCCCGAACGGCTTGAACGCCGAACCGGGGTTGCGCCGGCCCTGGACCGCCAGGTCGAACTGGGTGAACTCGAAGTCCAGACCACTGGCCATCACCTTCACCGCCCCGGTCTTGTTCTCGACCATGGTCAGGGCACCGGTGGGCGAACAGGAATGGCTCTCGGCGTATGCCTCCAGGAACTCGGGGTCCTCGTCGGGGAAGATCCTCTGGCAGGCTTCGAGGTTCTCCTCGTAAGGAAGGACCGGCATCCAGTCTTGGAGGATCTCGTTCGCCTTCTTCTGGAGATCGAGGTCGATCACCGTTTCGATTCGGAGACCACCACCGCCTTCGCACGTGGTGTCGTCGGCGGGGCATCCGAAGATCGCCTGCTTACGTTCGGTATTGGTCGACCCCAGCATCTCGAACTTGGGATCGTTGAGAAGCTGCCGCTTTACCTCGGCCACCACGTGGTCGGCCTCTCCCTTGAAGGGTATGTGGGGGATCACGCCGAGCGGCTGGCCCTTGGCTTCTTCGGCCTCTTCCTCGGTCAACCATTCCTTTTCGACCATCACGTTCAGCACGTCGTTCCGCCGCTCCAGCACCCTTTCCGGGTGGCGACGGGGGTCGTAGAAGGAGGGGTTGCGGATCAACACCGCCAGGGAGGCCGCCTCGGCGACGGTGAGCTCGTCGAGGTCCTTGCCATAGAACTCGAGCGCTGCTGCCTTGACGCCGTAGGCACTGGCTCCGAAGTAGACCGAGTTCATGTAGTACTCGAGGATCTGGGTCTTCGGAAAGCGACGCTCGAGCTCGGCGGAAACGAAGGCCTCGGTGACCTTGCGACGGATGCTGATCTCGTCGCCCACGAAGACCTTCTTGACGACCTGCTGGGTGATGGTGGAGCCACCGCGCAGATTCCCCGAGATGGAGTCGGCCGCCGCCGAAGCGATAGCCTCGAAGTCGATGCCCTCGTGTTCGAAGAAGTCCTTGTCCTCGGCTGCCAGGATGGCCTGGACGACCGTTTCGGGTATGTCGGAGTAGCGGACGGGTTGGGAATTGCGTCCGTCGTGGAGCTCGGCCAGGAGCTCACCGCCTGCGGCGTAGATACGAGAGACCCGGGACAGGTCGGGGAGGCTCAGCTCCATCGACTCGGTGTCGGGGACCCATTCCTCCTGAAGGTCCTGGAAGGTGCCGAAGGCAGCGTTGGTCCCCATGAAACCGAACAGCCCCACCCAGGTGGAGGCGAGGACTGCGATGGAGAGGAGTGTGGCCAGGGCGCCGAACCAACGGCCGCGCCGCTCGCGGGCTTCCACCTGATGTATGAGGGCTTTCCGGCTCATCGAGAGTTTCCAACGTCAGGGACGTGGGTTGGGTTCCAGGACGGGGCTTCGGGCATCGCTAATACGATGACACCGAACGTCGCAAGGATACCGTGAGCGATTCGCATAGCCGTAGAACCTCGAGTGGCATCGACATAGACATCGTCTACGACCAGCCGCCCGATCCGGACCGGATCGGAGCGCCGGGAAGCTACCCGTTCACCCGGGGGCCGTATCCCTCCATGTACCGGGGCCGGTTGTGGACGATGCGCCAGTACGCCGGGTTTGGGACGGCCGAGGAGACGAACCGCCGGTTCAAGTCCTTGCTGGAGGCGGGCCAGACCGGGCTCTCGGTCGCCTTCGATCTTCCCACCCAGATGGGTCTCGACTCCGATCATGAGCTCGCCACGGGCGAGGTCGGTCGGGTGGGGGTCGCCATCGACACGCTCGACGACATGCGGCGATTGTTCGACGGCATACCGCTGGATCAGGTGTCCACGTCCATGACGATCAATGCCACCGCTCCCATCCTGTTGCTGCTGTATCAGCTCGTGGCCGAAGAGCAGGGAGCGGACCCTTCCGCCATCCGGGGGACGGTCCAGAACGACATACTGAAGGAGTACGTGGCGCGGGGAACATACATCTACCCGCCCGCCCCGTCGATGCGCCTCGTCACCGACCTGTTCGCCTACGCCGCCGAGCGGGTGCCCAACTGGAACACCATCTCCATATCCGGCTATCACATACGCGAAGCCGGGGCCACGGCCGCCCAGGAGCTGGCTTTCACCCTGGCGAACGGGATCGCCTACGTGCGAGCCGCCATCGATGCGGGTCTGGAGGTCGAGCAGTTCGCTCCCCGGCTGTCGTTCTTCTGGAACGGCCACAACCACTTCTTCGAGGAGATCGCCAAGTTCCGCGCCGCCCGGAGGATGTGGGCCCGGCTGATGCGGGATCTCATCGGAACCTCGGATCCGGCCGCCCAGCGGATGCGCTTTCACACTCAGACGGCCGGCTCGACTCTCACCGCCCAGCAGCCGCTCAACAACGTGGTGAGGACCACAGTCCAGGCGCTCGCTGCCACTCTGGGAGGTACGCAGTCCCTCCACACCAACTCGTACGACGAGGCCCTCGGGTTGCCCACCGAGGAGTCAGCCCGTCTCGCCCTCCGTACCCAGCAGATACTCGCCCACGAGTCCGGGATCGGCGATACCGTCGATCCCTTCGGAGGGAGCTATTTCATGGAGGCGCTCACCGACCAGGTCGAGGAGGCGGCTCAGGAGTTGTTCGACCAGGTGGAGGATTTGGGTGGAGCCGTCGCCGCCATCGAGGCCGGGTTCATGCAGCGTCAGATCGAGGAAGCTGCCTACGCCGAGGCCCGTCGCCAGGAAGCCGGAGAGTCGGTCGTCGTGGGTGTGAATCGGTTCCAGGACGGCGAGGAGCAACCGGTCGAGCCGCTCCGCCTCGATCCGGCTCTCGAGGAGGGTCAGCGGGAGCGGGTCGCGACGTGGCGAGATCAGCGAGGGGACGTCGCCCCCCACCTAGAGAATGTGAGCGCTGCGGCGCGAGGGGATGAGAACCTCCTGGTTGTGATGAAAGAGGCGCTGGCGGCAGGGGCGACGGTGGGGGAGGTGTCCGATGCCCTCAGGGAGGTCTTCGGAACTCATCGCTGAGTAACGGTCCAGAAGGCGGCGAGAATGGGACGGCGGCCTGTCGTGGAGGAGGTTGCCGTTGTCCGGCATTTGGTATCAGCTGATCTTGGTGGGGGTCTTGGTCGTGCTCAACGGAGTGTTTGCCGGGGCCGAGCTGGCTCTGGTCTCACTTCGTGAAGGTCAGCTGCGCCGCCTGGAGGAGCGGGGCGGCTCCGGAGCGGTGTTGGCGGACCTGGCACGGGACCCGAACCGCTTCCTGGCCACGATCCAGATCGTCATCACTCTCGCCGGGTTCTTTGCCTCGGCGTCGGCGGCAGTGACGATCGCCCGACCACTCGCCGATGCCCTCTCCTTCCTAGGAGGAGCGGCCGATGGGGTGGCGGTGGTGGCGGTCACGCTCGTCATCGCCTACTTCACCCTCGTCTTCGGCGAACTCGCACCCAAGCGCCTGGCGATGCAGCGGGCCGAGGGCTGGGGCTTGCTCGTGGCACGCCCTCTGTCGTTTCTCGCCACGTTGACCCGACCGGTGGTCTGGCTGCTCTCCCGCTCCGCCGACCTCGTGGTCCGACTGCTGGGTGGAGACCCGGAGAGGCGGACTGAGGCCGTCACGCACGAGGAAGCGCGGGACATGGCACTCAGCATCGGCCATCTCAGCCAGCAGCATCGGTTGATCATCTCGGGTGCATTCGACATCTCCCAGAGATCCCTGAAGCAGGTGCTCAGGCCACGCCCGGCCGTTGTCGTGCTCGATGCGGCGTCCACTCCGCATGAGGGGGTGGAACGTCTGCTCGAATCGGGGTACTCACGTGCTCCGGTGGCGCCCAACGCAGAACTGGACGAAGTGATCGGGGTGGTCCATGTCAGGGATCTGATCGACACGGAGGCACCGACGATCGCCGAGGTTGCCCATACCCCTCTCGTCCTTCCCGAGACGGTGGGGGCGCTGGACGCCCTCAGGAGGATGCGTCAAGGCCGGGAGCATCTGGCCATCGTCGTCAACGAGCACGGGAGCAGCGAGGGGATCGTCACCATCGAGGATCTGCTCGAAGAACTCGTCGGAGAGATCTACGACGAGTCGGATCGAGATGTCCTGACGGTGGAGCGACTCCCGTCGGGCGGTTTCGACGTTCCGGGCAGCTTCCCGATCCACGACCTGGAGGACGTGGGACTGGACCTTCCGGCAGGCGACTACACGACCGTCGCCGGCCTCGTTCTCGACCAACTGGGCCGCATCCCCGAGACGGCCGGGGACTCGGTCGTCGTCGGCGGTTGGCAACTGACGGTGCTGGAGGTCGAAGACCGAGCCATTCGGCGGGTCCGGGTGACTCCTGTCGGCTGATCAAACGCGAGAGGGCCCTCCGAAGAGGGCCCTCTCGATCAGCCGGTAGACCGACCCGTCAGCGTGTCAGCGCCCTGAACAGGAAGGCTGCCATCTGCCCGCGTGTGACGTTGTCGTCGGGGCAGA
>DATGPZ010000058.1:0-6310 GCA_035304485.1 Acidimicrobiia bacterium
CCCGTGGCCATCGACAATGCAACGAGTTTCGCCGTATCGATTACCGACCCCCCTCCCACGGCGACGATCACCGACGGCGACTCGTCGGTGGCCCTCGCCAGGCAGGCTGCCACGGACTCGGCCGACGGGTTGGCTGGCACACCGCCGACGTGAACGACCCGACGGCTCTCCACGAAGGGCTGGAGCGCGGCTTCGGCTCCCGACGAGGAGAAGGATCGCCCACCCGTCAACAAGAGGACGGGCGACTGGGACGGCGGCAGGCGGTCACCCGCATCGCGGAGGGCGCCTCGACCGAAAATCACCTCAGTCATCTGCTAGGGACTCACGGAGCCTGCGAAAGCGCTTCCCCAGATCGGACGGACGTCCGAGGTTGTCGAGTGTGCCTGTCGCCACAGCGACATCCAAGAAGAGCGGTCTCTCCGCAACCCTCCGCAACCCACGACGGAGTCCATCTGCGTCGTTGCAGCGCATTGCCGCGGGATAGCCGGACGCCCGGGCCAAGCCAACGAGATCGGTGTTGCGAACCGAGGTCCGCTGTCCGCCAACCGACTCATGGACGCCGTTGTTGATCACGACGTGCACCAGGTTCGTGGGCCTCTCGGCGCCGATCAATGGAAGCGCACCTGTGTGCATCGCCACCGCCCCGTCTCCGTCGATACAGCACACCGGGGTGTCGGGCGAAGCAACGGCGATTCCGAACGCGATGGAGGAGGCGTGGCCCATCGACCCGACCACCAGGAGGTCGCGAACCCCCACTTCGTGTCGCTCGTCCCTCAATTGCGCCAGTTCCCGGCCGGCGTAGCCGGTGGTAGCTACGAATACTGTGTCGGCGGGCAGTTCCTCCAACAGGGTGGCGATGACGTCAGCCCGACGCAGTGAGTACTTCACCGTTCCATCGCCCCGGTCGACCGACCCGCTCAGATCACCCTTCCGGACGACGATGGCAGTCGGACCGGGCCGATCGATGGCCGCCTGTACCGCCGTTTCGACGAGATCGGCGAGGCTCTCGCCGCCGCTCGGGATCTCGAAGATCGGTATGCGGAGCAGCCTCAGCTGATCCAGCATCACCTCGCCCTGCAAGAGGTGCTGGGGCTCGTCGGGACGCCCCGGCTCACCTCTCCATCCGATCACCAGAACCATAGGGATGCCGTAGACGCCAGGGTCGGTGAGGGACACGAGCGGATTCCATGCGTTTCCCAGGCCCGAGTTCTGGAGATAGACGACGGGCACCCGGCCGCTGGCGGCGTGGTACCCGGCCGCGACGGCCACGGCGGATCCCTCGTTCGGAGCCGGGATGTGGGTGAGCTCCCCCTCGCGACGTTCGATTTCGGCGTTGAAAGGAGCGAGGAGCGAGTCCGCCACCCCTGTGTAGAACTCGACACCTGCTGCTGAAAACGCTGCGACGAGGTCGCCGGCTTCGAAGGTCATCGGTTCCCGGGAATGAGCGACAGGACGTCTTTGATGGGCAGGCAGTGCTCCTCGGCTTCCAACGCTCTTCCGTGCTCGAGGATGGACTGGGCTACCTGCACCATGGCCGGGTAGGCCGCCCGGAGGAGATGATTGGCATAGATGACGATGTTGGCCCCGGCCTCGGCGAGTTCGGCCTCGGTCACGTGACTGAAGGCAGTCGGGACAACGACGAGGGGTGTCTCGCCCTTGAACTCGCGGAGGACCTCGAACACCTGCGACGGATCGGTTTGGCTCGCATGGATCATGAGGCCGTCCGCCCCGTGATCGAGGTAGATCTTTCCCCGGTTGATGGCATCGTCGACGCCTGCGCCGAGGACGAGGGACTCGATCCGGGCGATGACCATGAACTCGTCAGTCGTCTGGGCCGCCTTCCCGGCCGCGATCTTCTCGCCGAATGCTTCGGGGATGTCCTGTGTCTGGCCGACATCGGCGCCGTACAGAGAGTTTCGCTTGGGCCCGATCTTGTCCTCGACGATCACAGCCGAGATCCCGAGGCGCTCGAGCGTTTTGACCCGCATGGCGAAATGCTCGGGCAGTCCCCCGGTGTCGGCGTCATAGATGATCGGCTTTGTGGTGACTTCGAGGATCTCCTCGACCGTGGTGAGGCGGGAGGTGAGATCCACGTACTCGGTGTCGGGCCGGCCTTTCCGCGTGGAATCGGTCAGCGACGACAGCCACAGGCCGTCGAAGGCCACGGGTATCCCGTCGCGCTCCGCTGTCGTGTGCTCGACGATGAGGCCTGTCAGGCCGCTGTGGGCCTCCATGAACCTGATCAGGGGGCGCACGGCGAGCAGGCGGCGGAGGATCCGCCGGCGGATGTCGGGCGTGGTTCCGATCTCTCTCAGGCTCTGGTGGACTCGCGTCGACGAGATCCCCTCGGTGTACTTGGGCTCGACCAGCTGCCCGCCCCACTCGGCGAGGGTCTCGATGACGCGTTGGCGAACCGGGGCCTGGACACCCGTCTTCCAGTCATCACCATGGACGACGTAGTCGGGGCGGAGCGCACGAAGATTCTCCACGTAGTCGAGGGTGTGCTGAGGCACCACCTCGTCGACACCCTTGAGCTCGGCGACCACCGCCCTGCGCTCGTCGTAGGTCATCAGCGGGAGGCGCTTGTAGGAAGCAATCGCCTCGTCAGTGAGAAGGCCTACGATGACACGGCCGAGCTTGCGGGCTTCATTGATGATGTTGATGTGCCCGGGGTGGACGACGTCCGCGCTCATGGCGACGTAGACGGATGGTTGTTCGGGCTGCTGTTTCATGTGACTCCGAGAACCCTGTTGGACAGACCGTAGCCTCTCGGTCTTGCCTTCTCATCGGTGGCAACAAAGGTCGGCTTGATTGATATGTGAATCTGCTTTAGGTCGACCAGATGTGGCCGAAACCATCGCAAAGCATGACTTCGAACCGTAGCCCTCAGAGGGCGCGCCCTTCTCTGCGAGCCTGGGATTTCGTACAGCTCTTTGTGCTCGCCACCCACCATCCGGCTCTTTGGTTGGCGGCGAACGTCCGCAACCAACCAGATTTCGCAGCCGTCGGTCTAGTCACAGCCGCGCTATTCGTGTTGGCGGTCGCCGCAGCAGGCACCAGCGGAGCCCTTACACAACAGATGGAGAAAGCCGTTGGAGCCTGTTCCATGGCCATCCTCGTCTTTTGGTACTGGCCTTCGCTCGTACTCGACGTCGGCCCTGTTGCCGGTGAGGTGGCCGCTGTGGCAATCACGGTCCTTCTTCTTCTCGTTGGTTGGGTCTACGGCTCGAACCGGCGCTTTCGGGTGGTTGCCCTGACTGCCGGCCTCACGATGCTCTCCGTAGGTTTCGCGCTCCTCACCATCCGCTGGCTTCCAGAGCGAGAGCTTCACGTCCGCGACACGTCAGAACTGGGAGTCTCCGTCGGTGTCAGCAACGCGTCCCCGCCGGACATATATGTCGTCGTCCTCGACGGCATGGCCCGCAGTGATGTGTTGAAAGATCTCTACGAGTTCGATGACTCCGACTTCCGGCGCTCCCTCGAGATTGCTGGGTTCTCGATCGCGTCCGAGGCAACGGCGAACTATTCGATCACTCATATGTCGCTGGCGTCGATGCTCGATATGCGGTACCCGCTCGAGCCCGGCCCAGTTCCGACCACGGCTGATTTCGACGAGCTTGCTCGCATCATGTCGGGAGACAACAGATTCATCGAGACGCTGCGTTCAGCCGGCTACTCCTACATCCATGGCGAGCACCATTGGTGGGGCACGAGGTGCGACCCAGCAAAGGCTGACCTTTGCCTTCCCACCCCAGGAACGAACCTGACCGCCTTCGAACTCCTCTCGACCACCCCAGTGGGGTACCTCCTCGAGCGCCCGGCCGGTTATCCCGCGGCTACTGCGACCCTCGGACGGTTGGACCAGCTCGAAGAGTGGGATCGAGTCATCGGCGGCTTGCCCCATCCTCATGTCGTGTTCCTTCACTTTGGACTGCCGCATCCTCCCCTCTACCTCGATCGGAATTGTTCGCCCATTGTGGACCCTCTGCGTCGAGGCACGTTGCTGAATGGCGTTCCGCAGCTGCCCGATGAAGTGTTGGCTGAGCGACGCGCGGCGTACGTTGGTCAAGTCGAATGCGCACACCGCGTTGTGGATGCCGTTCTCGCGGCCGCGCCGCCTGGTGCCGTCGTCTTGTTTGTGTCTGACCACGGGCCCGACTCGTTGGGACAGCTCGGCATGCCTCCCGAGGAGGTAGACCTCGAGGGACAGTGGGAACGCCTCTCGGCCCTGGTATCGGTGCGGCTACCAACAACGTGCCAGGACCCTGTGCCGAGCGACATATCGTTGGTCAACTTGTTGCCCCGAGTGCTGAACTGCGTCTTCGACGCCGAGTTGGAGCTAGTAGCGGATCGCTATTTCATCGCCGGCGCAACAGGGACACCTCTTCCGCTGGTAGAAGTGCAGGACCCCGATGTCACCTACAGTGCGGCGTCCGGCTGACCGATGAACCCCCACGAACGAGCTTGAAAGGGCACAAAGATGAATCCGATCTTCGCATACCTCGATCCCGCAACCGGCAGCGCCCTCACCCAGTTGGCGCTCGGTGCCGTCGCGGCCGTCAGTCTCGGATACCACTTCCTGCGACGTCGCATCAGTGACTTCTTCCGCCGTACCCGGGGTGAGAAGACACCCGCTGAATGAATCCGGAACGCTCCTAGCTGCGTTCGCCGGTCGCCACCGCGGTGAGCTCATCCAACGTCGAACCCTCGACCGGCCACACATCGATCAACGCTCCATCCTCGGCAGCCACATTCGGGATGATCATCGACTGGGGTGTAGGACGTTCGGCATCGATCCCGAGGCAATTCAATACCGACGGAACGACCGTTACGCCAGCACGCGTGTCGACGTCACAGCCAGGGAATCGAACAGCGGCAAGGGTCAGCAACCGCTCTTTGACCATGTCGGAGGTCCATTCCACCGGAGGTAGTGCGGCCTGCCCGAGCAATTCCGATCCGTGGTCCCCTACAACGATGACGACATCATCGGCTGGGACCTCTTCCAGCCATCCCTCCACCAAGGCATCCACGCAGCGGACCTGATCGACGAACGCCTCGCCGCGCGCTCGAACTATTGCCGGATCCAACTCACGAAGTCCGAGCACGCGCCCCGAGGTCTGTGCCGACGATCCCCGTGGACGGCACTCCCGATCGAGCAGCATCGGTGGGTGGGGAATCAGCGAATGCGCCAGAATCAGCCGAGGTGAGCCGTTCTCTTCTGCTGCGAGCCATTCGAGAACGCTGAATGTCCTCTGAGAGGCAAACCGGGTTCCGAGATCGGGATCGACTCCGAACAACGACGGCGCCAGAGATCCAGCCACCAGCGACGACAGCATGTCGTCATAGACGCCGCTTCTGACACATCGGTCGATTCGAGTTCCACACACCGACTGATGCCAACCCGCCTCGACCATGGTGACGGCGTACCCGGCGTCGGAGAGGCTCCGCACCAGCAGCGACTCGCCACCGATGATCTCGCCAAGCGCAAGCTCTTCTTCGACACCGACCGTGGCGCCAGCAGGGATCACCATCCTCCCGTCCAGGATCGAAGGGAGAGCACCGACGGTCCTGGAGTATGCGGCCAGAGAGTTGGGTTCGACGACGAAGCCGAGTTCGTCGAGCGTGGAGTAGAGCTTCGGCGCGTCAGCACCAAAGACGTTCTCCATGGCCCAACCCGATGGATAGCCATCCACAACCAAGACCCAGATGTCGGGGCGATAGGCAACAGCTGAGACGTCGATTTCGCCGGAGGCCAGTGTGACCTCTGACTGTTCGAGGGTGGGCCGCTGGGCCATCGTCAACGTCGGGGCGAGAATCAACAAAGCGGTAAAACCGACCATCACCGTGTTGAGCCAATTGGAGAGCCCGAGGGCCAACACGCAGATTGCACCGAGAACCGCGAGACCCAATACGCCGGCCGCGCCGAACGACCCCGCCAGACCTCTCCCCGAGGAGAAGAGAAACCAGAAGACAGCGACTGCGAACCAGGCAGCGCCGGTACGGGTTGGCAAAACGCGTGCCAGAACCGCGCTGAGCCCCGTCAGCACGATGAACACGAGGATGACAACAAACGCCAGGCGATAACCGCGCGCCAGAAGCCTCGACTGGGTTGCGTACAGGCTGGCGGGAGCATAAGCGGCCGCCGCGAGCACGGTGAGCATCGCCCAGCCCGGGTCCGGCAACCTCAGAAAGCGGCGACGGGTGACATCTACTCCGACTTCGTCGGCCATTCGGCTCCTACGCAGCCCCGGGACTACCGTGCCGCTTCCGCGGTTTCCCTCAGCTCCCGCCTCAGCTCGGCGATCTCGTC
>DATGPZ010000059.1:0-12496 GCA_035304485.1 Acidimicrobiia bacterium
CCCCGCCACGTTCCAGTCGAGCCCTGCCGGTTTGGGGAGGGCATTGGCGGCGGGGACGACGACGTACTCGGCCAGGGTTCCCGTGTGCTCCTCACCGAGGATCCCGAACTCGGAGCAGTAGACGATCTCGTCCCGGAGGCAGGCGTCGCACTGGCCACACGACAGCGAAGGATCGATAACGACTTCGTCGCCCACTGCCAGGCCGTCGACCCCTTCGCCCACGGCGTCGATCACGCCGGCGCCGTCGCCACCGAGGATGTGGGGCAGAGATGGTGGAGCCGGAAGTGCTTTCGATACCCACAGATCCAGGTGGTTGAGGCCAGAGGCCCGCAGCTCGATCCTCACCTCACCGGGACCCGGTTCGGGTGTGTCGACCTCTTCGAGACGGAGGGCGTCGATTCCGGTGGTGTCGGTCAGGAGCCATGCACGCATGCAGCGAGGGTAACCATCCCGTTCTCGTGAGCCATTCCCGGACCATGCGATGGGAATCCCGTGCGAAAAGGGTGCGCGAAGATGCGGGGATGCACACCACCGAGGTGAAGGTCCGCTTCTACGAACTGGACCCCTACGACCACGTCAACCACACCAACTACCTCGCCTACTTCGAAGCCGCCCGGGTCGAGTACCTTGACGAGCTCGGGTACGGGCTCGACGTGATGAAAGAGCAGGGCTGGCAGATCGTCGTGGTGGAATTGACCGCTCGGTTCCACGCCGCCGCCGGCCTGAACGACGTCCTGACGATCCAAACCCGGGTCGGCGAGGTGGGGAGGGTTCGGTCGAGTTGGCACCAGGAGATGAGCCGGGATGGCACGCCGATCGCCTCGCTCGACGTGACCGCGGCCTTCACCGACCTCGAGGGACGTCCCCGGAGGGTGCCAGAGGAGTTCGTGGCCGCCGTCCACGGGACGGCGGACGCTTCCGACGTATGATCGGATGGCGATGACCGATCCCCAACACAGACGTCCCCGGGTCCTCGTCTGCGATGCCATCGCCGACGAGGGGGTGGACCTCCTCGCAGAGCATTTCGACGTCGACGTTCGGACCGGCCTGGCCGAAGACGAACTGGTTTCCCTCATCCCGGACTACGAGGCGATGGTGGTCCGCTCGGCTACCAAGGTGACCTCCCGGATCCTCGAGCGAGCAGAGCGGCTGAAGGTGATCGCCCGGGCGGGTGCCGGGCTCGACACCATCGACGTGTCGGCGGCGGTCGAGCGGGACATCGACGTGATCAACGCCCCGGACGCCAACACCCTGGCGGTGGCCGAGCTGACGATCGGGATGCTCGTGGCTCTGGCTCGCAACCTCACGCGGGGCGACGCTGCCCTCAAGGAAGGGAAGTGGATCAAGAAGGATCTCCTCGGCTCGGGTCTGGCCGGCAAGACGCTCGGCATCATCGGATTCGGGCGCATTGGCCAGGCAGTGGCCGCCCGAGCCCGGGCGTTCGGGATGCGGATCGTCACCAACCAGTACCGGCCGACACCCGAGCTGTATCTGGAGGCAGGGGTGGAGCCTCTCGATCTCTACGACCTGTTGGCCGAATCGGACTTCGTCTCCCTCCACGTTCCAGCTCGGGATGACACCGAAGGCCTGATCGGGGAGACCGAGCTGGCGTCGATGAAGCCGACGGCCTACTTGGTCAACACCTCGCGCGGTTCGGTGGTCGACGAAGAGGCGCTGCTCAGGGCACTGGATGAAGGTGTGATCGCCGGAGCCGCACTCGACGTGTTCGCCGAGGAGCCTGCCGCCGACAATCCGCTGGCTCGCCATCCGAAGGTGATCGCCACTCCCCACATCGGCGCCTCCACTTCCGATGCCCAGGCCAGCGCCGCCCTGGAGATCGCCCGAGAGTTGGTGCGCCGCCTGTCGGGACAGGAGACCCGGTCCATCCTGCCGTTGCGGATGGTCCCTCTCGACCGTGTCGTGCCCCACGAAGCCACCGATCCCCGCCGTTCCGAGCGTCTGGCCGAGCGAATCCAGCGTGACGGTGTGGTGCGCAACCCCACGCTGGTAGCGGCCATCGGCGACCGGTTCGTCGTGCTCGATGGCGCCACCCGGACCGAAGCGCTTCGCACCTTGGGCGCTCCCCACGCCGTGGTCCAGGACGTGGACATCGATGAAGGGTTGCAGCTCGAGACGTGGCATCACGTCGTCCGCCGGCTGCCGGCCGACGATTTCCTCCAGATCGTGTCCGCGCTGGACGGGATCCGCATCGAGCAGGTGACGGAGGGTTCCCCTCAGGAACGCATGATCGAATACGGGGGGATCTGCTCGGCGGTGACCCTCGACGGCCGCGCCTTCGTCGTCCACGCCTCCGAGGGCCAGAACCGTTTCAAAGCGCTCGCCTCCGTCGCCGACGCCTACATATCTGCCGCCGTGGTGTCACGCACGCTCGAACGGGACGTCAACCGCCTTTCGAGTTGGTACACCGACATGACCGTGCTGGTGGAGTACCCGGAGTTCACGGTGGAACAGGTCCTGCTGGCGGCCCGTTCGGGGACGTTGCTTCCGGCGGGAGTCACCCGGTTCATCGTTCCCGGTCGGGTTCTGCATCTGGACGTGCCGTTGGAGGTCCTCGCTTCCGATCAGCCTCTCGAACAGAAGAACCGCTGGTTGCACGACCATCTGACGGAAAAGGAGCGGGCGGGAAAGATCCGCTACTACCGGGAGCCGGTCTACATCCTCGACGAGTAGTCCAAGACCAGGGCCGCCGACGGGCACGAGTCGACTGTGGAGCGGCCGCTACGTCAGCTCGGCGATGAGGCGATTCATGAGCGACAGGCAGCGGTCGAGCTCCGAGAGTTCGATGAACTCGTCGGGTTTGTGAGCCTGTTCGATGTCGCCCGGTCCGCACACCACCGGTGAGATGCCGGCCTCCTGGAACAGGCCCGCTTCCGTCCCGAACGCCACCGCTCCGAGCGTCTCTTCCCCCGTCAGTATTCGAGCGAGACGTGTCGCCGGCCCGTCCGGGTCGGGTCGGAAGCCGCCCACAGCTCCCACGGTGGTGGTGACGACCTCCGCCTCCGGGAACTCTTCGCGCATCGAAGGCAGCAATTCCTCGGAGACGAACCGTTCGACCTCGGCGAGGATGAAGTCCCGGTCGGCCGGATCGATCGGCCGGAACTCCCAGTCGAGGACCGCTGATCCGGCGGTGATGTTGCGGGCCACGCCGCCCTGGATCGTCCCGACGTTGATGGTCGTTCCCGGCGGATCGAACATCGAGTCGGCCGGGGCGCGGACGGCGAGTTGGTCGGCCAGCCTGTCCAGCATGGCGATGAAGCGAGCCGCGGCGTGGATGGCGCCGGCTCCTGCCGCCGACATGGAAGCGTGGCGTTCCACACCGCGGATCTCGGTGGTGAACTCGAAACACCCCTTGTTGGCCACGACGATCCCGTGGCGGGTCGGCTCGCCGATGATCGCCACCGCCGGCTTGGGGCCGGTCTGGGCCAGGGTGTCCAACAGCACCTTGGCGCCGTGACATCCTTCCTCTTCGTCGAAGGTAAGAGCGAGATGGACGGGCGTGGCCAGCCCGGCGTCTGCGAAGACCGGGGCCATCGCCAGAGCGCAGGCGAGGAACCCCTTCATGTCGGTCGTTCCCCGGCCGTAGGCGCGGTCGCCCTCGATCGTGAGGCGGAACGGGTCCCGAGTCCAGTCCTGACCTTCCGTCGGCACGACATCGGTGTGGCCGGAGAGGATCACCCCGCCGTCCACGTCAGGCCCGATGCTGGCGAAGAGGTTCGCCTTGTTGCCGGCGTCGTCGAACGTTCGGGTGATCCGCGCCCCGACCGCCTCCAGCAGGGTGGCGGCGTAGTCGATCAACTCCAGATTGGAGTCGGTCGACACGGTCGGGTAACCGACCAGGCGGTCGAGAACTTCGAGGGTGGGTTGGATCATCGCTTCACCACTATCTCACGTGGGAAAGAGGTCAGAGTCTCGGCGGGACCGTCCTCGGTGATCCGGATGCTCTCGGTGATCTCGATGCCCCAGTTCTCCATCCACAGCCCAGGCATGAAGTGGAACGTCATGTTCGGTTCCAGGGTGGTGGTGTCGCTGGAGCGAAAGCTGATCGTCCGCTCCCCCCAGTCGGGTGGGTAGGAGAGGCCGATCGGGTACCCACATCGTCCGCGGCGGTCGATTCCGGCCTTGCGCAGCTCGGCGTTGAGGGCGTCGGCCACGTCTCCTGCCCGGTTGCCGGCTCGGGCCGCCTCCAATCCGGCTTCCAAGCCCGCCAGCAACGCCTGCTCCGCCCGTCGCATGTCGTCGGGAGGATCGCCGAGGAAGATGGTGCGACACAGGGGGGCGTGGTAGCGGCGATAGCAGCCGGCCAGTTCGAAGAACGTGCCTTCGCCCCGTTCCAGCGGCTCGTCGTCCCAGGTCAGGTGCGGTGCCGCCGCTCGCGCTCCCGTGGCCAGTAGAGGGACGATGGCGGGGTAGTCGCCTCCGTAGCCCTCGACGCCCCGGGCACCCGCCGCCAGGATCTCCGCCACGATGTCGTTCTTGCGCATGCCGGGTTCGATGATCTCGACGATCCGGGCATGCATCGACTCCACGATCCGGGCCGCTTTGCGCATGTAGTCGATCTCGCGTTCCGACTTGACCGCCCGCTGCCAGTTCACCAGGCCGGTGGCGTCGAAGAAATGTGCCTGAGGATGGGAGCGCTTGAGCGTCTCCCAGGCCGCCGCCGAGAAGTAGTAGTTGTCCATCTCGACCCCGACCGAATACCCGCCCATGTCCAACAGCAGGGCGGCTAGGTGTTCCATTGGATGCCGGTCGATGGCCTGGACGTAGTCGTCGTCGTATCCGTGGAGGTGGTCGGTGTCCATGTACGCGGTGAGCCGGGCGCCGTTCACGTCTTGGGCCCTGCCCCACCAATGCGGGTCGTCGTCGAGGGTGACGATCACCGCCTGATGCACGTAGAAGGACCATCCGTCGTATCCGGTCAGCCATGCCATGTTGGACGGATCGGACACCACCAGGGTGTCGATTCCCCGACCTTCCATCGCCTGCCTGGTCTTCAGGAGGCGCTGCGCGTATTCCTCTCTTGTAAACCCGAAGGCGATCTCGGGCATCTCAGTGCGATAGAACAGCTCGCAGGAATGCCTTCGTGCGGTTGTGGTCGGGATCGCGCAGGATCTTCTCGGGGGTTCCTTCTTCGATGATGTTGCCGCTGTCGAACATCAGGACACGGTCGGCCGCCTCGCGTGCGAATCCCATCTCGTGGGTGACGAGCATCATCGTCGTCTCGCCTTCGAGTGCGATGTCCTTGATGACCGAGAGCACCTCGCCCACCAACTCCGGGTCGAGAGCCGAGGTCGGCTCGTCGAACAGCATCACCTTCGGTCGCATGGCCAGGGAGCGGGCGATGGCGACCCGTTGCTTCTGGCCACCCGACAGCTCGCCCGGGTACTGGTTGGTCTTGTCGCCCAGACCCACCTTCTTCAGCAACTCGACTCCTCGTTCCTCGGCTTCGTCCTTGCTCAGACCCAACACCTTTATCGGGCCGAGGGTGCAGTTTTGCAACGCGGTCAGGTGCGGGAACAAGTTGAAATGCTGGAAGACCATGCTGATGTCGGTGCGCACGTCGCGCACGTGCTTTTCGCGTGCTTTGACCAGCTCGCCGTTGCGCTCCTCGTGGTAGAGGTGGCGGCCGTCGACGATGACGCAGCCCGAATCGGGTCGGTTCAGGGTCATGATCACCCGCAGGATGGTGGTCTTGCCCGAACCCGACGGGCCGATGATCACCACTTTCTCGCTGGGCGCCACCGTCAGGTCGAGGTCCTTCAGCACGTGGTTCTCGCCGAACGAAAGGTTGATCTTCTCGAGCTGGACCATCGGCCGGTGGCCGTTGCCTTCAGCCTCTCTCGTAGCCATAGCGTTTCTCCAGGTATCGGACGAACAGGGCGGCCGGAATGCTCACCGCCAAGAACATGAGTCCCATCACGGTGAAGGGTTCGACGGGTCGGAAGGTGCGGGAAGCGATGCTCTGGGCCTGCAGGAGGATGCCACCGGCGGCGATGGCGATGGCCAGCGGAGCGTCCTTGAACATCGAGACGAGATAGTTGCCCAGGGCTGGGATGACCGTGGGAATCGCTTGTGGGAGGACGATGCGGCTCCACGTCGTGGCCGGCGAGAGATTGAGGGCGGTGCTCGCCTCCCACTGGCCGCGTTCGACGTTCTCGATGCCGGCCCGGTACGACTCTGACGTATACGTCCCATAGTGGAGGCCGAGGCCCACCACCAGGGCGACGAAGGGGCTCAGGGTCAAGCCGAGGGAGGGCATGACGTAGAAGATGAAGAACAGCTGGACGAGGAGAGGCGTCGAGCGGATGAACTCGATGATCCAAACGACCGGCCAGCGGATCGCCCTGATCCGGCTGCGGCGGAGCATGGCGAGAACGAGTCCGAGAATCATTCCGATCGTGATCCCCACCAGGGTGGCCACCACCGTTTCCCACAGGCCACGAGCGATTGGAGGAGTGATCTCGCGGGCGTAGTCCCAGTCGAAGCTGAAACCGGCTTGGGCGAATATCCAGCTCATCCGCGGGCCCCGTACCACTTGCCGCCGATCCGTTTCTCCAGCCAACGGAAGAAGAGCGCGAGGACCTGGGAGAAGATGAAATAGATCACGAGTGCGGTGCCGAAGATGACCAGCGAGGGTGTCCGGTTGTCCTGGATGGCCTGCTGGACCCGCAGGTTCTGCGCTTCGCTCGTCAGGTCGGATATGCCCACCAGGGAGACGAGGGCGGTGCCCTTCAGCACCTCGATACTCAGGTTGCCGTAGGGAGGGATCATGACCACGAAAGCCTGAGGCAAGATGACGTGCCGTAGGCGGTCCCGGACGCGGAGGTTCAGCGCAATCGTGGCTTCGGTCTGACCGCGTGGCACCGACTGGATGCCGGTCCGGACCACCTCCGCTCCGTACCCGCCCATGTTGATGCCGAGGGCGATGATCCCCGCAACGAAGACAAAAGTGTTGCCCGAGCGAACTCCAAGAATGATCGGGATGGCGAAGGCGGCGTAGAACAGCAAGACGATCGCCGACGCACCCCGGGCCACCTCCACGTAGACGCGGGAGATCGCCCGCAGGAGACGCTTCTCGCTCAACCCCATGATCCCGAAGATCAGGGCCAAGATGGTTCCGAGCACGGCCGCGAACACGAAGATCTGGACCGTGATCCATGCGCCCTCGAGCAGGGCTCCGAACTGTCTTCCGCTCAGCACAGTGTTTCGACCCTAAACGCGACCGCCTGGGGGCGTCCCCCAGGCGGTGCGTAGTTCTGCATCTCGGTTCGTGTCAGCCGACGAGATCTTCCACGGTCAAGTCCTTGGCCGCGTTCACGGCGGCCTCCGAGAACCCGAATTCCTCGATGATCGGGAGGACTTTGTCGTCCTGCTGAAACTCCTTCAGCTTGGCGTTGAAGATGTCCCGAAATTCCTGATTGTCGGGATGGAAGGCGAAGGCACCACAACCGAGTTGCTCTTCGCCGTCGATGACCGGAATGAATCCCTCGGTCGCCTCGAAGCCATCGAGGTTGGACACCTGGGCCTGCACGGTGGGGCCGGTCAAAGCGAAGGCGTCGATGCGGCCCGCAGTCAGAGCATCGACCAGGCTGGGAGTGTCGCCGAATCGTGAGATCTGACCGTCGGCGATCCCGGTTTCGATGGCGTAGGTCTCCTCGACCGCTCCTCCGAGTACGCCGAGGATGGCGTCGTTCTCGAGGAACGACTCGAAGGTCTCGAGGCCGTGCGGGTTGCCTTCCACCACGGCGAACGAGGTGTCCGCGCAATAGTCGGGATCCGAGAACACCACTTGTTCGGCTCGCTCCGGGTTGATGAACATGCCGGCGGCGATCATGTCGTACTGATCCGCCAGGAGTCCGGGGATCAGAGATCCGAACTCGACCACCGTGGCTTCGATGTTGTCGATCCCCAACTCACCGAGGATGGCGCGGGCGAGTTCCGGGGCTTCACCGGTGGCTTCGCCGTCTTCGCCCTCGTAGCCGTACGGAACCTCGTTGGCGATGCCGATCCGTACCGTGCCGTCGGGGAAGAGAGCAGTCAGCTCGCCTTCAGCGCCGTCGCCTCCGGTGTCTCCCGATTCGGTCGTGTCGCCGCTTCCGGTGTCGTCCGCGACCGACGTCCCTTCCCCCTCTTCGCCCCCGCCGCAGGCTGCCACCACCAACGACAGTACGGCGAGGAATGCGATCAGTCGGACCATGTAGATGGGTCGTCTCTCCACGATTTCTCTGCCTCCTTTTGAGTTCGACCCTAGGTAGCGGGCCAGGGTCGGCGAAATGACGCTACCCACCGGCCAGACGGCACGCAACCAGAATCCGGGTTGTATACCGGTCGTATATAGTCGCCCGTGCCAACCCAATTCCCACCCTCCCGGGAGCCTGAGATTGACTGAATCCGCTACGCCGAAACCCTCCAGCGAGGCGATCTACGCCGAGTTGCGGGAACGTATCTGCCTTCTCGATCTCCCGCCCGGGACTCCACTCCGAGAGCAGGCTCTTGCCGAGGAGTTCGGAGTGTCCCGAACTCCCATCCGGGAGGCGCTCACGATGCTGCGGGTCGACGGTCTCGTCACTCCCCGCGACGGCGGTGGCTCGTCGGTTTCGGTCCTCGACTTCAAGTCCCTTCGCGACGTCTATGCCTTGCGGCTGAAGCTCACCGAGTTGCTGGCCGACTTCATGGTCGTGCCGGTGCCGGTCGAGCTCTTGGAGGAGTTCGAGTTGATTCGAAAGGAAGTGGAGGAGGTGACTCCCCACGACGCTCGGAGTCTCGGTGTCCTCTACAACCGCTTCCACTCCACGGTCCTCGAGACGGTGGCCAACGAGCCGTTGCGCGTCATCTCCGATCGTCTCTTCCGCCAGACCTGTCGCTTGTGGATCGAACTACTCCCGGAAATGGACTGGGAGGAGGAGGTCCGGACCGTACTCGAGGAGATCGATCAGACTCTCGGAGCCTGCGAGCGTGGATCCGCCCAGCAGTTGGCCCAGATCCGGGCCCGGCACATGCAGATGCTGCTCGGCAGGTTCAATGCCTATCTCACCCGACCCCTTATCTGAGAGGAGAGAGGATGCCCGACAAGGAACTAGGAGCCGGGACCCAGGCCGTTTGGGGAGGAGAGTCCCGGGCCCGGCACGGAGATTTCACCCAGGTGCCGGTCGTTCATTCGGTGTCCTATGGCTACGACGACGTGGACCACTGGATGAGCGTGGCTCTGCACGAGCAGACGGGTCACATCTACGGGCGCAACTCCAACCCGACGGTCGCCGTGTTCGAGGAGAAGATCCGTCTCCTCGAAGGCGGTGAGGCCGCCACCGCCGGTGCCACCGGGATGGCCTCGATCTCCAACACGCTGTTCGCCCTCCTGGCTCCGGGCAAGCGGGTCGTCTCGGTCAAGGACACCTATGGCGGCACCAACCAGGTCTTCGCCGAGTATCTGCCGCAATACGGGGTCGAGGTGGCGCTGTGCGACACGTCGGACCACGACGCCATCGAAGCCGAGGTGGGTCGAGGCTGCGACCTGCTCTACCTCGAGACCCCGACCAACCCCACGTTGAAGGTCCTGGACCTGGAGCGGCTGAGCCGGGCCGGACACGACGCAGGCGCGGTGGTCGTGGTCGACAACACGGTGGCGACCCCCATGAACCAGAAGCCACTGACCCTGGGCGCCGACCTCGTGGTGCACTCGGCCACCAAGTATCTCGGCGGGCACGCCGACGCCCTCGGCGGCGTCGTGGTCGGCCGAGCAGATTTGGTCGAGAAGATCTATCGGTACCGCGAGATCAACGGTTCCACCCTCCACCCGATGGCCGCGTACCTTCTCCTGCGGGGGATGAAGACGCTCCATCTGCGGGTGGAGCGCCAGAACAGCAATGCGATGACGGTGGCCCGCTATCTCTCGGAGCACCCGGCCGTGACCGTGGTGAACTACCCCGGCCTCGAGAGCCATCCCCTGCACGATGTCGCTGCCCGTCAGATGAGTGGCTTCGGGGGGATGCTCAGCTTCGGCCTGGCCGGAGAGTTCGAGGCGGTCCGCAAGTTCATCCCCGCCATGGAACGGGTGCATGCGGCCGCCAACCTCGGGGCGGTCGAGACGATCATCTCCGCCCCTGCCACCTCCAGCCACGTCGAGGTGTCGGCCGAAGACCGGGCGGCGTTGGGCATTCCCGAAGGCCTCATTCGCTACTCGGTCGGCATCGAAGACCCCGACGACCTGATCGCAGATCTGGAGCAGGCCCTGGCCGCCGTCTGATGCCGGACATCACCGTCCTGACCGAGAAGGTCATCCGCTCCCTGGTGGGTGTGGGCGATGACGAACTGGCGGCGATCGAAGCCGTGTACCCGCTCATCAGTCACCGCCAGGCCGTGATGCCGCCCATCATGCGCATCGACGTCGAGGCCCACAACGGGGAGATCGACGTCAAGTCCGCCTACCTGCCCGGCTACAGCGGAATCGCCCTGAAGGTGTCGGCCGGTTTCTTCGACAACCCGAAACGGGGCCTCCCCAGCCTGGGAGGGTTCATGACGGTCCTGGATTCACAGACCGGGGTTCCGACCGCCGCGCTCTTCGACAACGGCTACCTCACCGACCTGCGCACCGGACTGGCCGGGGCGGTGGCGGCACGTCATCTCGCTCCCCCCGGGCCGCTGCGCGTCGCGGTGCTCGGGGCGGGAGTCCAGGCGCGGTATCAACTCCAGGCTCTCGGGTTGGTGGCGGACATCGAATCCGTGACCGTCTGGGCACGGCAGCCGGAGCGAGCCCGAGTGCTCGCCGAGGAGGTAGACGGCGCTGTCGCCGATCACGTCTCCGAGGCGGTGGCCGGCGCCGATCTGGTCGTCACCGCCACGCCGGCGACGGAGGGACTGATCCGTGCCGAGGACTTGCATCCGGGTCTCCACATCACCGCCGTCGGATCGGATGCCGAACACAAACGAGAACTGGGGCCGGGCGTGCTGGCAGCGACGGATCTCGTGGTCGTGGATTCGGTTCGCCAGAGCCTGCGGCTCGGAGAGGCCCGGTCCGCGATGGCCGAGGGATTCGACGAGGCCAACCTGGTCGAGTTGGGCGAGGTGGTGGCCGGCGAACATCCTGGCCGCGTGAGTCCCGACCAAACGACCATCTGCGACCTGACGGGAACTGGGGCGCAAGACACCGCCATCGCCGCTCTGACCGTCGAGCGGGCCCGGGAACGAGGAGTGGGCGATGTCATCTCGGCCTGACACGTTCGACATCGACATCGAAGGGGCGCGGAGCCGGATCGCGCCGCTGGCGGTTCGCACACCGCTGGTGCCGTCGGTGGCATTGACGGACAGGGTCGGCGTGGACGTGTTCCTGAAGCTCGAGACGACTCAGCCGACCGGTGCCTTCAAGATCCGCGGGGCGGCGTCGTTCATCCTGTCCCTGTCGGAGGAACGGCGGGCGCTCGGTGTGGTGACGGCGTCGACCGGCAATCATGGACGGGCCGTGTCCTATGTGGCGCGCCACCTCGGTATCCCGGCGGTGGTGTGCGTGTCGGACGGGGTGCCACCCGGAAAGTTGGCTGCCCTGGAGCAGTTGGGAGCGCGGGTGGAGGTGGTGGGCCGTTCCCAGGCCGAGGCGATGCAGCGTGCCCATTCCATCGCGAAGGCCGACGGGCTGACCTTCGTCCACCCGTTCGACGATCCCGATGTGATCGCGGGTCAGGGCACCATCGCCGCCGAGATCGCCGAGGACCTGCCCGAGACACGGACCGTGCTGGTTCCCCTCTCGGGCGGTGGCCTTCTCGCAGGGATCGCTGAGGGCCTGCGCCAGTTCCTGCCCACTTCAGAGCCGGTCGGCATCTCTATGAGGCGGGCGCCGGTGATGGTGAGGAGCCTGGAAGCCGGCCACCCCATCGACCTGCCGGAGGAAGAGACCCTGGCCGATTCGCTTCGGGGCGGCATCGAATTGGACAACCGCTACACGTTCACAATGGTGAGGGACCTGGTGAAACGCACCGCCCTGGTGGACGAAGTCGATATCTGGGAAGCGATGGGTTTTCTGGTCCAGCACCACCGGTTGGTCGTCGAAGGTGGCGGAGCAGTGGGGGTGGCAGCGCTGCTGTCGAAGAAGGTGGAGCCGCTTCCTGGGCCGGTGGTGGCGGTGATCAGTGGGGCCAGCGCCGAACCCGCCCACGTAGCTGCTCTCATCGAAGGGAAACCGGCTCCGACCCTCTAGCGGCCTGTGCCCTAGCTGATGAATTCGGCCACCCAGTCGTCGACCGGGTTCGAGCGCAGCTCCTTCATCGGGCCCACCTGGACTATCCGGCCCGCGCGCATGATGGCGATGCGATCGGCGAAGTGCTCGGCTTCGCCATGGTCGTGGGTGACGTAGAGCGCCGTGGTGCCGGCTCGCTCCAAGAGGTCGGTCATCTCGACGATCAGGCGTTCCCGGAGCGATCGGTCGAGCGCTCCCAGCGGCTCGTCGAGCATCAGAAGACGGGGCTTCGGCGCCAGGGTGCGGGCCAGC
>DATGPZ010000060.1:0-2305 GCA_035304485.1 Acidimicrobiia bacterium
CACTGCGAGTGTGGGTGGCGACTCCGAAGCCGACTATTGGTGTCGGTGGGGAGGCTCATCGTGAAAGGCTGCGGCGTTGCGGTGGGCGAGGCTGCAGGGGAAAAGCTGGGCGTCTCCCTCGTCGAGCGGAACACAGTGAACATGGGAACCGACCTGATGTCGCCCTCTCTCCGCACGGCCGGTGCGGTGATGGGCAGGCTCACCGCCGGCTGATGGTGTCGGGTCGGGACGGAGCCTCCGTAGTAGTCCGAGGTCGGGAAAGCCGGCCACATGGCGAAGGGAGGCAGCGAGTCAGCAGCAGCGGGAGTGGAATGCCAGGAGGACGACAGTGAACACTGACGCTCCGTGGCCGACGCCCGAGGAAGCGAAGGCCCGGGTACTGGAGATCCAGACCAAGCTGCACAGTTGGGCGCGTCAGGATCGAGGTCGCCGATTCGACGACATCTACAACCTGGTTCACGATCCGGCCACCCTCCAGGTGGCATGGGATCGGGTCAGCCAGAATCGGGGAGCGCGCACCGCAGGGGTGGACGGTCGGACCGTCCGCTCCATCAAAGGGGACCACGACGCAGCGGAGTTCCTCGGGCGGCTCCGGGCCGACTTGAAGGCGCGGACGTTCGAGCCGCTGCCTGTGCGGGAACGGCTTATCCCCAAGCGAGGCGGCAAGGTCCGCCGCTTGGGGATCCCGACCGTTCGTGACCGGGTGGTCCAAGCGGCGCTCAAGCTGGTGCTGGAACCCGTCTTCGAGGCGGGCTTCCAGCCCTGTTCGTACGGGTTCCGGCCCAATCGACGAGCCCAAGACGCCATCGCCGAGATTCACCACTACTGCACCACCGTTTACGAGTGGGTGCTGGAAGCGGACATCACGGCGTGCTTCGACGAGATCGACCACACCGCCCTCATCGGGCGGATCCGTGGCCGGGTCTCTGACAAGAAGGTCTTGGGCTTGATCAAAGCGTTCCTCAAGTCGGGCATCCTCACCGAGGACGGCACCGACCGGGACACCTGGACCGGAACCCCCCAAGGTGGGATCCTCTCACCGCTGCTTGCCAACATCGCCCTGTCGGCCCTCGATGACCATTTCATCGAGGCGTGGGACCGGTTCGGCAAGAACAGCCAGGCCCGAAGCCACCGGCGTTCCAAGGGGTTCCCCACCTACCGGCTGGTCCGTTACGCGGACGATTTCGTCGTGTTGGTGGCTGGAACCCGCCGTGACGCCGAGGAGCGGAGGCCTGAGATAGAGGCGGTGCTGTCGACGCTGGGGCTGCGCCTCAACGAAGACAAGACCAGAGTGGTCCACATCGACGAAGGCTTCGACTTTCTGGGATTCCGTGTCAAACGGGACCAGAAACGAGGCAGCGGCAAGGCCTACATCTACACCTACCCCTCCAAGGAGTCGGTGGCCTCTATCAAGAGGAAGGTCAAGGCCATCACCCGCCAGACCACCAGTCAGACCCTCGAGCACCTGTTACGGCAACTCAACCCTGTCCTGAGAGGCTGGACCGCCTACTTCCGTCACGGAGTGTCGGCCGCCACCTATGCCTACCTGCGCCACTACACGTGGCGGCGGGTCATAGCGTGGTTGCGGCACAAACACCCCCGTGGCAACTGGAAGCAACTGCGGCGCCAATACCTCGACACTGGATGGTGGCCGTACCAAGGGAACACGGTGCTGTTCAACCCGGCCGCGGTGCGGGTCACCCGCTACCGCTACCGGGGAGCACGCATCCCCACCCCCTGGACCCAACAGGAACCTGAAGCACCGACCGACCCGCGGAGAGCCGGATGCGTGGAAACGCGCATGTCCGGTTCGGAGGCGCGGACCGGAGAAACCCACCAGCCGAAAGGCTGACAGGGCGCTCCGGTCCGACCCTACTGGTTCGCTGCCGGGATGATCGAAGTCCGGCGCCGTATCCAACGCATCGCCCCCCAAGGGTCACGACCCGCCTTCGAACCGGCCATATTCAGGTCCCGCTACCTCCAACTCCCCCGCCTCGACCATCTATCCGACGACCGCATCGAAGCCCTCGGTCGGGTCCTGGCCGACCGGCCCGAACTGGAAGCGGCCTGGCGCTCCAGCACCTCTACGGCATCCACCTCGCCGAAGACTCAGACGAGGCCAACCAGGCGCTTGGGGCGTTCATCGACATTTGGAACGACACACCCCCTGGTGGAGTTCGACCGGCTCGTCGAAACGCTCCTCGAGTGGGGAGACGAGATCTTCGCCTGTCACGACACAGACCGCATCACCAACGGCCGCATCGAAGGCACCAACAACCGCCTCGGTGTCCTCAAACGAGTCGCC
>DATGPZ010000061.1:0-3296 GCA_035304485.1 Acidimicrobiia bacterium
CGCCCGAGCGGCTGTTTGATTCTCACGATCCGAAAGGTAACCGATACGGCACCGAATCAAACAGCTATCGATCTTTGGGCCTATGAACGAGTAGGAGAGTCGGGACCATGCCCAGGTCCCGACTCTCCCTCCAGCGGTCCGTCAGACGATCCAGATGACGGCGAAGGTCACCGCCGCGGCCAACGCGAGAGTGGCAACCACGGCTGCGGTGATCGCGGCCGTCGTCCAGCGTTCTTCATCCTTCCGGACCTCGTAGGCGAAGAGCCCGAACGCCGCGGCGAGCAACGCACCGGCTCCAGTGAACATGCCGAGATGCCATGCCTCGGCGAGCCCACCCAGGAACCAGTCGGCGGGCACGAAGTACATCCACGCGCCCACTGCTGCCGCCAACAAGCCGAGGATTCCGACGACCACCTCGGTCGTACGTTTCCTCGTCGGCGTTCGAGTGATCTCCGTCACAGGTCGCTCACGGAGCTGCGTCATAGAGATCACCTCCTCTCTGAGTGAACGCTCCGTTCACTTCCAATAACGCTTCGTCCACTCGTTTTCATCCTCATGGGCAGGGCCTGTCCGGGGCTAGGGCCGAAGGCCCTTTCCCCCACCCCGGCCGGCCCTGTTGCTCGGTCAGCGCATCTCGGGTGGCAGCTGGGCGATGTAGGGCAAGGTTCGATAGCCCTCGGCGTAGTCGAGCCCGTAGCCGACGACCCAGACGTCCGGGATGGTGAAACCGAGATAGTCGAGTTGGACGTGGCCTCGAGTGCGGTCCGGCTTGTGGAGGAGGCTGCAGGTCCGCAGACTCGCTGGGCCCCGGGCCGCCAGCAGGCGCTGGAGGTAGGCGAGGGTGGCGCCGGTGTCGACGATGTCCTCGACCAGGATGACGTCCTCGCCCCGGATGTCGTGGCGTAGATCCATCAGCAGACGCACCGAATCTGCGGTCTCGGATTCCCGCGCTCCGTAGCTGCTGACCGCCAAGAACTCGATCCGCCTCGGGATCGTGAGCTTGCGGGCGAGGTCGGCGAGAAAGATGAACGCCCCCTTGAGCACTCCGACGAGAACCAGAGACTCTGAATCCGAGTAATCGGCGTCGATCTCGGCTGCCAGCTCGGTCACACGGCGGGCGATCTCGTCTTCGGTCAGATACGGGAGTGGCTCCTTCATGCGGGTCACGGTATCGCGCGGCGTGGTCAGCGTCCGCTGTCGGAGCGATGCTTGCGCTCGAACTGGTTGGAGGGACCTGGCGGATCGACGGATGCGGTCGACGCTCGCGGCCAAGACGGAGGCCCCGACTGTTGTGGGTGTCGGGCCGTACGGCCGCGATTCGAAGAAAGGGCAACCCCCGACGCCTGCGTGGGAGAATGGACCACGGGGATGCCATGACTGACGTACCGCCCAAGACCCGCCGGATGCCACCGCCTGAGAATGCGGTGCAATGGGGAATCCTCGTCTTCTGGGCGGTGGTGATCGTCATCTGGACCTGGTACTTGTCCCTGTTTGCGGCCTGGGCCACCCAGGAAGGCTCACTCGATGCGATCACCCTGTGGTTGTTGGCGTTGGCCCCTCCAGTCGTGGCTGCCTGGCGCTATCCCACGGGCAGGATCTTTCGGAGCGTGTTTGCTGCGGTGGCTCTGGCGATCCCCGTCGCTTGTGTCATTCTGATCGCGATCGAATGGCTGAACGGATAGGTCTTCTTTCCGCTGATATCGGAGGTAGAGGAGAGGGCGGCGCCCATATGGGCACCGCCCTCGTTCCGTATGCGAGGCTGTCAGGGCGTTTACTCGAGCGGGGTGACCGCTGCCCAGAACGTGCATTCGTCTAGGCCTCCTGCGTAATACCACTCGACCTGGAACTTCGCCCCCGACCCCGGATGTTCGGCGATCCCTGAGAGATAGTGGTTGAACGGGCTGGCTTTCTGCACCGTGAGGAGGTTCGTGTCCGTCAGCTGCATCTGATCGTCCATCACCGCGAGCCCTTTGAAGTGGATCGTGGTGGAGGGGTTTATCCACCACCGGTTGATGGCACCTTCTGGAACGCCGCATGCGACCGTGAGTCCCCCGCCGAGGAAGGTCGAATCGTTGTGACGCTCGCCGAAGGGGATCACCGCTTCGTGGAACGCTGCCCCCGGCCCCGCGGGCCCCGTCGGGCCCTGAGGCCCTTGCGGGCCCTGAGGTCCTTGCGGGCCCTGAGGTCCTTGCGGGCCCTGGGGTCCCTGGACGCCGGGCTCACCCTGAGGTCCTTGCGGGCCAGGTTCACCCTGTGGGCCTTGCGGGCCAGGTTCACCCTGTGGGCCTTCGGGACCTCGAGGCCCCGCTGGGCCGGCCGGACCCTGCGGACCGATCCCACTTCCTCCTGCCACGGCCTCTGACTCGGCAAACCGCCGCATGAAGGCCGCCATCTGTCCCCTGGTCACGGGATCGTCGGGGCAGAACTCGTCGTTGGATGGCGGGTTGCAGCCCTTGGTGATCCCCTGTTCAGCCATCCAGGCGATGTCGTCGACGAATACGTGATCTTCGGGCACGTCCTGGAACTGGGTTCCAGCAGCGAACGCCACCGAGCCAATGGCCCCCAGAGCGGCCGCCATGAGTGTGGTCGCGGCAGACCTGCGCATACCGCATTCTCCTTTCTCGAACAGACCGAGACGGCGCACGTCCGAATGCCTGGCAGCCGACCGTCCGCCGTCTGTGAGGCGGTGGAAGTTACCTCCTGACCGAAGACCGCGGGTAATTGTTGCCTGGCCGCTGCGGCGGTGCTGCCGAGGAGGAGCACAGCTGCCTCGGTGCCGGCGCGTATGAGCACCACGAAGGCGTGTAGCCGGCCCGGGTCGAGCCGGGTCTCACCCTGCGGGTGTTGCCCGACTCACCTGAGGAGTGGCGCGACTCGGGGATGCGTCAGTGGCCAGCGAGGACGTTCTTGACCACAGCGATCACCCCGGCGAAGACGAGAATCAGCGCTGCGAACACCCCCGAGCGAAGGCGGGTCGCGCCGATGCTTCGCCCGACGCCGTAGGCCGGGGCGGCGATCAGTCCCACGAGCAAGAATCGGGTGGCAGCGACCTCCACGGATGTCGGTAGCAACAGCACGGGTAGCGACGCAACGAGGGCCACGCCGCCCGCCCCGACGAGTTGTGCCACCGCCAACAGGGTGTCTTGGCGATCGACATGTCCGCCACCGACCACACGAGCAGCGAGCCGGAACGCAAAGAGATGTGCCAGGGCAAGACCGACCGTCGACCCCCAGATGATCCCGAGGATCGGGACGGATGCCTCGTCACCCACCACCGCCAGAGCGGCGATCAGGCA
>DATGPZ010000062.1:0-2504 GCA_035304485.1 Acidimicrobiia bacterium
CCTCTCTGTTCGGTCTTCGAGGGTGTACGACGACGGGAGCCACCTCCATGACCAACTATCGACCCGCACCCACGAAGAAGCTCGAACCCAGGCCGTTGAAGCTCACCATCGTGGCCGCCACCGGGGGCACCGGCCAACACCTGCTGTCCCAGGCAGTGGCTGCAGGCCACGACGTCGAGGTCGTGGTGCGTAACCCTGACCGCCTCGCTGAGGACGTCCCGACCTTCCGAGTCGACCTGACTGAACCCGATCCTGTCGCGTTGAAGACTGCAGTCGAGGGAACCGATGCCGTGCTCTCGGCCCTGGGCCCGAGAGGCAACGCCGAAGCAGGCGTTGCCTCCACCGGCACCCGGGCGATCATCGACGCCATGCAGGCGACGGGCTCGCGGCGCCTGATCGTCGTGAGCTCCGAATCGATGACGACGATTCCGTCTCCGAGGAGACCCCACCCTCCCAAACACGACCCGGGTGAGGGATTCCTCCTGCGGTATGTGATCGGTCCCCCGGCACGGCGCATCCTCCGCAAGCAGTACGCCGATCTCGGCGTCATGGAAGATGTAGTTCGCGACAGTGCGCTGGACTGGACGATCGTTCGTCCCGCACTCTTGAACGACCGCCCGCCGACCGGTACCTACCGAACCGCAGTAGGACAGAAGCCGAGAGGTGTTTTCCGGATCAGCCGAGCCGACCTGGCCGGCTACATGCTCCAGATCATCCGTCGGCCCGACACCTTCGGACAAGCCATCACCATCGCCCAGTGACTCGGCCACTGAAGGAGAGCGCCAGATCGTCGATACCGCGACCACGCAGTGATTCGCGAGCAGCGGGGGTGAGTTCAGGAGGTTTCCCGCTCCACGAGCGAAACCCTGAGGGAAACGTCGCGTTCTCTCGCCGAGGGATCAGCCAGGCGTTCGAAGAGGAGCTGGATCGCCACCAACCCCGACTCCTCGAAGGGCTGCTCCACGGTCGTCAAGCCCAAAGCCTTCGCCAGGTCGGAGTTGTTGAACCCGACGATCGCCAACTCGCCGGGCACCGCGATCCCCAATTCGCGAGCAGCTCTGAGGATTCCGCTGGCGAGCAGGTCGTCGTGAGCGAAGACGGCCGTCGGCCGCTCGGAGCTCTTCAGGAGGTCGAAACCTTCGTCGACGGCAGCGTCGAAGCTGTAAGGGATGTTGCGCACGTCTGGTGGCGCGGGCAGGGCCGACCGGAACCCCTCGAGCTGCAAGAGGGACTGTGACGGGTAGTCGTGCTCCTGACGGTGCCCGATATAGGCGAACCGCTCGTGCCCGCGTTCCAAGAGGTGCTTGGCGACCATCCGACCCCCTCCGCGGTGGTCGATCAGCACGTTGGTGTATCCCTCGTGGGGGATCTCGACCATCACCGTGGGTATCTCCTGATCGGTGAGCCGCTGGGCGATCGTTTCGTCGATGGGTACCGACATGATGATCAGCCCGTCGACTCGCCGCGTCAGGGGAAGACTCATCAACTTCGACGTTGCGGCCGACGCCTGATCGAACACGACGACCTCGTGGCTGTGGCCGGCCGCTCCGTTCAGGACTCCTTTCAAGCGCAGAGCGAATGGTTCGGGGAAGGAGGTGAAGGGGGCGATCACGCCGATCCGTCCCACGCCACGGCGGGCCCGGATCACGGCCTCGGTCTTCGGGACGTACCCCAGCTCGTCGACCGTCGCCATGATGCGCTTGAGCGTCTCCTCGCTGACCCGCTCCGGCGCGTTGAAGGCGAGCGAGACGGTCGAGATGCTCACTCCCGCCTTGACGGCGACGTCATAGATCGTCGGGGCCACTTTCAGAGATTTCTTGACACGCTTCGGGTCGTCAAGCATAGTTGTCGAAGTGCTTCGATCGAAGCGATAGGACAGGAGGATGAAGATGCCTTGGGGTAACAGGCGCCTGGTATGGCGGGGCGCTCTCGGTAGATGGGGGGCACTGGCACTGGTGGCCGTTCTCTTGGCCGCATGCGTCGGTCCCGGCGCAGAGTCGACCACGACGGCGGCGCCCGAGGAGCCGACGACGACTGCTGCCGGGGAGGTGACGAGTACCACCACCCAGGACTCGTCGCCGACGACCGCGATGACGGTCGAGGCTCCCAGCTGTGGCACCGAGGAGGTGGTGCTGAACGCCTACTTCGAGACCGGTTTCGACCTGCCGTTCGAACTGGCTGACGAGTTCACCGCTCAGTTCCCCAATGTGACCTGGGACATCAAACAAGACCAGTTCACGAATCTGATGAATGCCACGCCGCGGCTGCTCTCGGGCGACAACCCGCCCGACCTCATCCGCCTGCCGTCGATGGTGTCGCTCGTCCATGACGGACTGTTGAAGAACCTGGACGACTACGCCACGGCCTTCGGCTGGGACCAGTGGCCGCAGTCGCAGCTGCTCCAGAACCGCGTCGCCGAGGACGGCACCCGAGGGTCCGGGTCGCTGTATGCGATGGGCCTCAACCACAGCCTCACCGGGGTGTTCTACAACAAGGAGCTGGCC
>DATGPZ010000063.1:0-2499 GCA_035304485.1 Acidimicrobiia bacterium
CTCCTCACCACCGACGGCTTCACGTTCGAGGGCCGCTACTTCCAGGTCCGTGATGCCACCCTCAACCCCAAGCCGGTCCAAGAGCCACTGCCGTTGTGGATCGGGGCGAAGGGGGAGAAGCGGATGATGCCGATCGCCGCCGCTACGCCGACGTGTGGCACGTGGGTGGCGATGTCGAGACGCTGATCCGCAAATCACGCCTGATGGACGAGCTGTGCGAGAAGGCGGGCCGGGATCCCGCCACCCTCAGGCGGGCCTCGTCGTTGTCGCTCGAGCCGAGTCACGACGAGATCGCCGCCCGCATCGAAGCCCTGGAGGAGGCCGGGTTCTCCTACGTGATGTGTGGCTGGCCCCCGCAGGGACGCCCGCTGGTCGAGGCGTTCGCCGAGCGTTTCATGTCCTGACCCCGAATCTCGCGACATGCCCACCAGTTGGGATGGGGATGTCGCGAGAACAGTCCCGTTGCACTGCTTCGACTTCGGGTCACCACCTGAGCGAGCCTGATCGTCACCGTCTCCGCGTCACTACGCTCTTGACTGTTCGCTGGTCGACTAGTTGACTAGGCAAATCCAGACAGGATTGCCATGGCTCTATATGAGGACGTCGCCGAGGAGATAGCCGAACGTATCGCCGCTCGCGGTGCCCGTCCGGGCGACCAGATCGAAGGCGAACTCCAGCTGATGGAAGAGTTCGGCGTGAGCCGGGGAACGGTCGTCAAGGCCCTCGAGACGCTCGAATCTCGTGGCCTGGTGCGTCGGGAACAGGGCAGGGGCACCTTCGTCCAGGGCCGGGCCGCTCTCCACACCACGACGACGCTGGCGAGCTTCAGCCTCCATGTGCGCCAGGACGGTCGCTCGCCAGGGGGCAGAGTGCTCGACTGGAGACAGACCTCCACCGAGCCTGACGACCCTCTCCACGCCCGCTTCCCCAAGGCGAACCGACTCGTCGAGTTCACGCGGGTGCGCACGATCGACTCGGTCCCGGTCGGTGTCCACCGGGTGGTCACGACGCTGGCCATCGCCGACCGGATCGGCCTAGTCGAAGCCCTCGAATCCGAGGAGGAATGGTCGTTCTACGCCCTCGCCGAGCAAGCCGGCATCCACGTGGCCGGTGGTGAGGAGCGGTACTCGGCCGTACTCGCCACCGAGGAACAGGCCCAGTGGCTGGAGCTGGACCGGCCGGCAGCGCTGTTGGTGGTCGAGCGCCACACGGTCGATCTCAGCGGGGCTCCTTTCGAGGCGGTCCGAGCCCACTACGTACCGGGTCGCTACGACATACACGCCGAGCGGCGACGACGACGTTTCCCCAAGTCCATCTCTGCAACCAAGCAATCGAACCGACTGGAGGAAGAATGAAACATCGATCGATACTGGCCATCCTCTGGGTGGTCCTTGCCCTGGTGGCGGCGGCCTGCGGTGGTGACGACACGGCGGACACAACAGACGCCACCGGCGCGTCTGACACGACCGCTGCCGCCGAACAGGAGACCCCCGAAACCACGGCCGCACCTGAAGAGGAACCGAGCGACACGACCGCTCCGGAAGGCGAGTCGGTTTTGGCTCCCGTCGGCCTGGTGATCGCCCAGGGCGGTCTCGGCGACGAGTCCTACAACGACCTCGCCTTCGAGGGTCTGACCCGGGCGGGAGAAGCCACCGGTCTCGAGGTACGTCCAGTGGAGGCGAACGACATCGTCGCCGAAGGCGAACAGGTGCTGAGACGTGCGGCCGATGCAGGTTTCGGGTTGATCATCGACCTCGAGTTCGCTCACGCCGAGCTGCTAGCCCAGATCGCCCCCGAGTATCCCGACACCAACTTCGCCTTCGTCAATCTCCCGGTCGAGGGGGACAACATCCGCTCGATCGTGTTCAAAGAGCACGAAGGCTCGTTCCTGGCAGGCATGCTCGCAGCTCTGGTGACCTCGGACGAGAACAACCCGAAGGTGAACCCTGAGAAGGTCATCGGTGTGGTGGGCGGCACCAAGTCGGCGGGCATCGACAAGTTCATCGTCGGCTTCATGCAGGGCGCCGAATACGTCGACCCTGAGGTCGAAGTCTTGGTCTCGTACACCAACGACTTCGGTGATGCCGCCAAGGGCAGGGATGCCGCCATGGCGATGTTCGACCAGGGGGCCGACATCGTCTATCAGGTGGCCGGCGGTGCCGGCCTCGGTGTTCTGGACGCTGCCGCCGAACGCGGCCACTACGCCATCGGTGTCGACAACGACCAGGATGGCCTCCAGCCGGGACATGTCCTCACCTCGATGGTGAAGTGGGTGGACCGCGGCGTCGAGCAGGTGGTGACCGAGTACGCCAACGGTGAGTTCGCCGGCGGGACGGTCCTCGAACTAGGTCTGGCCGAAGACGGTGTCGGCCTCACGGAGTTCGAGCACACCGCGGCCGATATACCCCAGGAGTTCCTCGATCAGATCGAAGCCGCTCGTGAAGCGATCATCAGCGGGGAAATCGAGGTGTGGGACGTCGTCGCCGACGGCTACCCGGA
>DATGPZ010000064.1:0-19927 GCA_035304485.1 Acidimicrobiia bacterium
GATGCGCCGTGTGGTGAGCGCCCGGTCGGTTGCGGCTTCGGTGATGGGTCGTCCGTCCCGCCGCCGAGGTATGTCAGTGGGGACGGGTGAGGACATCTCCACACAACGGGCCACAGTGGCCTGGTCGGCGAGGCGCTGCAGGAACTCGGTCAGGTCTTGGGCGTGGGCGGTGACGGTTGTGGGGGTGGCCCCGGCGAGCTCGCGGACCAGCTCGGCCGGCCGCCACGCCGACTGCTGGTCCGCCAACGAAGCGACCGCGGCGTCCGCCACCGATGCCGCTCGGGCGGCGTCGATTCCTTCGGGGGGGCGTTGCCGCCCCAGCGTGGCTTCGATTAGCTGGCGGTACGGGAGGCCCATCACCTGAACCCGGAGCCGCCAGAGGTGATGCAGGTCGGCGAGGCTGGTTCCATGCCGTTTGGCCGGTCGGCTGTCCAAGACTGCTTCGCGTTCCAGATTCCACCGCTCCCTCTCCGTGGGTTCTCGTCCCAAGTCCGTCTGGAACCGGGCGAGCTTCTCTTCCGGCCGGCGGCTCATGTCGCGGGTGCGTTGGGAGAACGCCTCCAGCACCGCCTCGGTCGCCTTCACGCTGGACGTCTACAGCCACGCCATCCAGGGTCTAGATGACGACGCTGCCATACGCGTCGCTGATCTGATCCACAAGGGAACACACGTTCAGTGGCGCCCGTGACCATCCTGTGATCACAGGCGCCCCTCGTCTCGCCTCTTAGGCCTACTACCTGGCCTTTCTCCGTGCCCGGGGTGGGAGTCGAACCCACACGTCCTCTTGGGGACAGAGGTTTTTAAGACCTCCGCGTCTGACCGATTCCGCCACCCGGGCGCGGATTCACGGTACTCGCCCGTCGGGTCGTCCCGACTCCAGCAATTCTTCCACGATGCCGTCGAGCAGGTCCTTTTCCGAGACCAGCGCCCGGTCGACTCCCAGGACGTCCAGGGTTGCGCCCGCCACGATCACGCCGCCGAGGATCACGGGTGCCCGAGCCGGTTCCAGGCCCGGGATCCGGGCCGTGGATTCGAGATCCATCGCCGCCAGACGTCCAGTCCATTCGTCGATCTGGGATCGGTCGACCCAGGTGTGATGGGCCTGATCCGGGTCGTAGGGCTCCAGACCGAGGATCATTCCGGCCAGGCTCGTCCAGGTGCCGGCGACGCCCACCACCTGGCCGCCAACCGGGGTCGTCCGGATCACTTCCAGAGCGTGGGACCTGGCAGCTTCGAGGTCGTCCGGACTGGCGGGGCGCTCGGTGAGGTAGGCGTCGGTGAGAACCACCGAACCGACGTCGAACGACTCCGCACCGGCTGGGCCCACGATCTCGGTGCTTCCTCCCCCGATGTCGACGACCGTCCAATCCCCACCGTCGAGGTCGCCGATGGCTCCGGCGTATGACAGGCGGGCCTCCTCGACACCGCTGATGATTTGGGGCTCCTCACCCAGGATGGCGGCGGCCTCCTGGCAGAAATCCCGGGCATCGGACGCCCGCCTCCCCACCGCCGTCATCACCGCCCGAAACCAGTCGACGCCGGCGGCGTCCATTTCGGCCCTGTACTCCGACAGGATCTCCAGGGCGCGTTGCCTGCCCTTGGGCGCGAGGTGACCGGTGACGTCGAGGCCGCGACCGAGCCCGGCGATCCGGGTTCGCCGTCTCTGGTGATCGCCGTCGACGACCAGCAAACGGAGCGAATTCGTGCCGATGTCGATGGCGGCTGCAGCCGTCACGGGCGAGGCGACCAATCCGGATTCGGTTCTCCATCCACCACGCAGGGGATGATGCAGTCGAGCGGTTCGATCCAGGATGCAACCAGGTCGCCGACCGGGTTCTCGTTCCCGGCCGCGGTGTCGGCGTAATGGGCGTGGAGGCACTTGACGCCCCGTTGAGCGCCACCGACTCCGCCGGTGGGACGAGGTCCTTCCCATTCCCCGAGGAGCGCATCTCTCTCGGCCGCATACCGGCGGTGCGCTTCCTCCAGTCGCTCACCGAACTCCGGATCGGCTTCGGCCTTCGCCTCCATTCGCTTCACGCCTCCGGACCCCTCCAGCCGTCCGATCCGGAAGCGGGCCAAGGGGCACGTCAGCCAGTACGAGGTGGGGAACGGAGTCCCGTCGTCCAGGACGGGAGGAACCTGCACAACGACGGGGAGGCCGAGGTGGCACCGGGCAACGACTCGCGAATCTGCCCGCGTGGGACGGCCGAGCTGCGCTTCGACCGTCGCCTCGTCACTCACTGCTGCAGATCCGCTCCTGTCACGAACTCCCAGACCGTGTCCCAGAGTGACTCGTCTTCCAGAGGCTCTTCCTCCTCCGCCGCCTCCGACTGCGAGTCCGTCACCGTTGGTGTGGTCGGCGGCTCCAGCACTACATAGGCGACCTCGCCCGGACGCACGTAGCCCAGCTTCTCGCGAGCGAGACGCTCGATCTCGACGGGGGTCTGGAGGGCGTCGCGTTGCGCGGTGAGGATCTCGTTCTCCTGCTCGAGGGCTTCCAAGCGGGCGGCCGCCTCGACCACCTGCCGCTGCTGGTCGCGGATCTGGCCGAATGGGATGACGTTCGTGAACACCGCAACGCCGACCACGACGAGCACGAGGCTGAACAGGACCACCGTGAGTCGGCGCCGGCTCACGGCTTCCTCCGGAAGGCGTCCCAGCCGGCGAACCGGGCGTCTTCGCCCAACTCCTCCTCGATCCGCAGCAGCTCGTTGTATTTGGCGGTCCGCTCGGACCGGGCCGGAGCCCCCGTCTTGATCTGCCCGGCGTTGGTGGCGACGGCGAGGTGGGCGATGAAGGCGTCTTCGGTCTCCCCCGAACGGTGCGAAACCATCCGCCCGAACGAGGCCTCGGTCGCCATCTCCATGGTGGCCAGGGTCTCGGACAAGGAGCCGATCTGGTTCACCTTCACCAGCACGGCGTTGGCCGCCCGCCTCTCTATGCCTTGGGCCAGGATCTCCGCGTTGGTCACGAAGAGGTCGTCGCCGACCAGTTGGACCTTGCCCCCGAGGCGCTCGGTGAGCGCGACCCAGCCATCCCAATCGTCTTCGGCCAGACCGTCTTCGATCGACACGAGTGGGAAGTCGTCGACCAGTTCCGCCAGGAAGTCGATCATCTCGCCGGATCCCCGGGGGGTTCCCTCCAGTCGGTACTGGCCCTCGCTGTACAGTTCGGAGGCGGCCACATCCAACGCCAACGCGATCTCCCCGCCCAACTCGTAGCCCGCGGTCTCGATCGCCTCAGCCAGGAGCTCCAGTGCGGCCCGGTTGGTGGGCAGGTTGGGGGCAAAACCTCCCTCGTCGCCCACATTCGTGGCGAGTCCCCGGCCACTGAGCACCTTCTTGAGGGCCTGGTACACCTCGGTGCCCGCCCGCAGCGCTTCGCGGAAGGAAGGCAGTCCGCCGGGTACCAGCATGAACTCCTGGATGTCGACCGAGTTGGCGGCGTGGGCTCCGCCGTTGAGAACGTTGAGGCAAGGCACGGGCAGCACCCGGCCCCCCGGGCCACCCAGATACCGGAACAGGGGCAGACCGACCTGGTCGGCGGCGGCCCGAGCCACGGCCAGGGACACTGCCAGGATGGCGTTGGCTCCCAGGGATGCCTTGTTGGGCGTTCCGTCCAGATCGAGCATGACCCGGTCGATGGCCTGTTGATGCGTGGCGTCCATGCCTACCAGGGCAGGAGCGATGGTCTCGTGCACGGATTCGACGGCCCGCGAGACACCTTTGCCGCCGTAGCGGTCGCCGCCGTCCCGAAGCTCGATGGCCTCGAGGGCCCCCGTCGATGCTCCCGAGGGCGCCGCCGCCCGGCCGAACCCTCCGCCAGCTAGGAAGACATCGGCCTCGATGGTCGGGTTGCCCCGAGAGTCGAGGATCTCACGGGCCCGGATCGATTCGATTGTGGTCGTCAATCTGGGCCCTCCTTGTGATACCGGCACGCTAGCAGCGCGCCGCGCGTGGTCATGTCATACCCCACTCAGCGTCACCCAACGATGGTCTTCGCCCTCTTCCACCGCTCCTCCAGCTCGTCCTGGGTCAGGCCGGCCAGAGGGCCTTCCTCCTCCATCGCCCGGAAGCGACGCTCGAAGCGGTCCACCGCCCGCCGCATGGTCAACTCGGCGGGTACGTCTAGATGCCGGAGCAGGTTGACGATCGTGAACAGCACGTCTCCGGCTTCGTCGATGGTCGCTTCCCGGTCGGTTCCGAGCGCCTGCTCGAGCTCTTCCACCTCGCGCCGCAGAACGGGCACCACCTCCTCGGCTGCGGCCCAATCGAAACCGACCGAAGCGGCTCGTTGTTGGAGCTTTTCGGCCCGGTCGAGGCCCGGAAGACCGGCCGGAACGCCGTCGAGGAGCGACTCGGCCCCACTCCCCTTCTCCTCCGCCTTGATGCGCTCCCAGTTGCCGATCACCTCGTCGGCGTCGGCCACCTCCACGTCACCGAACACGTGAGGATGACGGCGAACCAGTTTTTCACGGAGCCGCGTGGCCACGTCGTCGATGTCGAAGGCGCCATTCTCGGCGGCGATGGCCGAATGGAACAGGACTTGGAGGAGCACATCGCCCAGTTCCTCTTCCAGGTCGGAGTAGGCGACGTAGTCGATCTCCTCTTCCGGCGCAGGGAGGGCGGCGATGGCATCGGCCAACTCGTAGGTCTCTTCGATCAGGTGCCGAAGCAGGGTCTGGTGGGTCTGCTTTCGATCCCAGGGGCATTCTCGTCGGAGCCGCCAGCTGACTGCCACCACTCCAATCAGGCCGGCTGGGTCGGTATCGACGAACATGGAGGTGCGTAGACCAGCTCGGTCGGCCGGAACCTCGTCGACAGGCACGCGGAGCACCTCGGCGTCGGGAGTTCCCAGATCGACACACAGCGTCACCTCGGCGCCTTCTGGCAGAACCCGGGAGAGGGCGGACGCCACGTCCGCGAGGATCTCGGGCCGGTCGAGATGACCGATCACGGTGGGTGCGTCGAGAGCCAGGGGTGTCGGCAGCTCATGCCCGTTGATGATCCGCAGGCCCCGGTCGAACGGGTCGTATCCGACCTCCGCCAGGACGGCGTCGAGAAACGACTCCGATGGGATCACCTCCGCATCCGGCTCCCGTTCGAGCAGGATCCGCACCGCGAACTCCCCCACCAGCGGGCTGCCGGGCACGGCATAGACCGTTTCTCCCTGGATGGAGAGAACGCGTTCCGCGATGGCCTCGTAGACGTCCCCGAAACGCTCCGCCGTTTCATAGAGGTCGTCGCAGGCGATCACCGGTCTGGAGGCTGCCAGCTCCTCCGCCGCGGGATGGCGCAGGGTTCTCACCACCACGGTGACCGTGGGATCGAGGAGACGCTGGCGGGTGGCTTCCGGTAGCCGCTGGAAATCGCCCGGCCCGAGGCCGACGATCGTCAGCTGGCCGGAGGTTGAACCAGGGGTTGCGGGTCCGTCACCCACGTGCCGTACTCCTCATCGACGGTGACCTCCGCCCCCTCGAGCTTCTCGGTGGCCCAGGCCTCCAGAGCCTCGAAGCCGGCGTTGGCGGTGAGCGACTCGCGGACCTCGTCCTCGGTGGGGAGATCCTCGGGAGCCGGCTCGGTGCGGTCGTACACCAGGAGCACATGGAAGCCGTAGGTGGTCTCCACCGGGTCGGTGATGGCGTCGATCTCGGCCTCGACCGCCGCATCGCGGAATTCCGGGACGTAGGTGCCGGCCGGAGCGCACCCGAGGTCACCACCTTGCTGGGCGCTGGCCGTGTCTAGGGACACCTCGGTGGCCACCGACTCGAACTCCTCACCGTCCTCGATCCGCTGGAGTGCGTCTTGGGCTTCCTCTTCCGTTGCGACGAGGAAGTGGCGTACGCAAACCTCTGTGGCTCCGGCTTCAGCCTCGCGCATGGATGCGGCCAGCTCATCCTCGGTCGGCTCCTCCGCCTGCGATCCGAGCTCTTCGGCCACTCGTTCCTGGACCATCTGCAACCGAATCGCGCGACGGACGGTCTCTTCTGAGATGCCCTGCAGCTCGGCGAACTCGGCCACCGCCATACCACCGGTCTGCTCGTCGAGGAAGGTCTGCAGTTCTGTCTCGACCTCCTGCTCTGTAGGTGCGATGTCGAACTCGTCGGCCGCCGCATCCTCGATGACCTGCCACTGGATCAGCAGAGTCAGGTACTGGGCGAACTCGTTCTGGGGCATCGCCCCGTTCGATTGGAAGGGCACCGCCTCGACATCGGAAACGCTGATCTCGGTTCCGTCGACGGTGGCGGCTGTCGCACCGCCCCCTCCGCCGCCACACGCTGACACGGCGAACACGACGGAAAGGGCGAGTAGGAAAGACTTCTTCGACACAGGAATCCTCAAGGACGGGAAAGATCCGATGCTATCGGCCGGCACAGATTAGGCCGACTCGTCCGCCGATCACGCGCTCCGCGCCTCGGGCTCCGGTGGCCACATCTCCTGGAGGAAGCTGACCAGGCCCTCCACGAGAGGATCGGGGGCGGGGACGAAGAGAGTCCCCTCTGCTGCCCGCAGTACCGACCTGGGCTGCAGGCGCTCGAGCCGAACCTCCTGAGACGCCGAGAGGTCGACCGGCGAGAGGCGAACCTCGTTCCGGAGAGCGACCACCTCGGTCAACCCGATGCGCAGCGCCTCCACTCGCACCCGCGCCACGTCGATCAAGGCGCGGGCTGCGGGCGGGGGCGGACCGAAGCGGTCCTCCCATTCCGCCACGACCTCGTCTACCTCGGAATGGGTCCTGGCACCGGCGAGACGGCGGTACGCCTCCAGGCGGATGCTCTGATCCTCGATGTAGTCATCCGGGAGGTGGGCGTCGACCGGCAGATCGATTCGAATCTCGGGCAGGGCGTCGCCTTCGTGCTCTCGGCCTTCGAGCTCGGCCACCGCCTCGGCCACCAGATCGGCGTACATGTCGAATCCGACCGCAGCGATGTGCCCCGACTGGACTTCTCCGAGGATCGACCCGGCTCCCCGGATCTCCAGGTCCCGCAGAGCCAGCCGAAAGCCAGAACCGAGCTCGGTCGCTTCTCCGATCGCCTCCAGGCGGCGGTAGGCCTCCTCGGACAGGGAACGCTCGGCGGGATGGAAGAGGTAGGCGTAGGCTCGCTGACTGGAGCGCCCGACCCGCCCCCTGAGCTGATAGAGCTGCGACAACCCGAGCATGTCGGCCCGCTCGACGATCAGCGTGTTGACCTGGGGCAGGTCCAAGCCGGACTCGATGATCGTGGTGGCCACGAGGACGTCGTACTCGCCCGCCCAGAAGTCGAGCATCACCTGCTCCAGCTGTCCCTCCGACATCTGACCGTGGGCGACGGCGTAGCGGGCATCGGGAACCAGCTGCCGGAGGCGGGCCACGGCCCGGTCGATGGACTGGACCCGGTTGTGGACATAGAACACTTGGCCGTCTCGCAGGAGCTCTCGACGAATGGCCGCCGACACCGCCTGCTCGTCCCAGGGGCCGACATAGGTCAGGATCGGGTGTCGGTCTTCGGGGGCGGTGCGGATGTGGGAGACCGGGCGAATACCGGTCAACGCCATCTCCAGCGTCCGGGGAATGGGGGTGGCGGTGAGCGTGATCACATCCACTCCGACCCGAAGACGCCGAAGGGCGTCCTTGGCGTTGACCCCGAAACGCTGCTCTTCGTCGATCACCAGCAATCCGAGATCGGCGAACCGGACGTCATCGGACAAGAGCCGGTGGGTCCCAACGACGATGTCGACCTCCCCCGAAGCGATCCCCTCCACGACCTGCTTCTGTTGGGAGGGGGTCAAAAAGCGCGAGAGGACCTCCACTCGGACCGGGTAGGGCTCCAACCTCTCGGAGAACGTCTGGTGGTGCTGCTGGGCGAGGAGTGTGGTCGGGCAGAGGATGGCGACCTGCTTTCCTGCCTGCACCGCCTTGAAGGCGGCCCGTATGGCCACTTCGGTCTTGCCGAATCCGACGTCACCGAAGACGAGACGGTCCATCACCTCGCCACTCTCCATGTCGGCTTTCACGTCGGCGATGGCCGTGAGCTGGTCGGGAGTCTCTTCGAACGGGAAGGCTTGCTCCATCTCCCGTTGCCAGGGTGTGTCCGGCGGGAAGGCGAAGCCTTTCGCCACGGCCCGCTTGCGATGCAACTCCACCACCTGTTGGGCGACGGCCGCCACTGCCTTGCGCACCTTGCTGCGCTGCTCGGACCAGTCCTTTCCCCCCATCCGCGAAAGGCGGGGAGTCTCTCCGCCGGTGTACTTGGTGACAGCTGCCAGCTGGTCGGTCGGCACGTAGAGGCGGTCCTCTCCGTGGTAGGCGATGACCAAGTACTCCCTTTCCACCCCCGCCATGGTGCGCGAGACGAGGCCCTCGAATCGCCCGATGCCATGTCGGTGATGGACCACGTAGTCGCCCTCGACCAGGTCCCCGTATTCATGGCGTTGGGCGGCCGGTGCCCGGGTCGCCCGACGATGGGAACGCCGACGCCCGGCGATCTCCTGTTCTCCCAGCACGACGACTCCCGCACCGGGAGCCACGAAACCGTGGTGGATCCCGACCGGCAGGACGACAGCCCGGTCCGAGAACTCGGAGCCGGTGGGGATGGCCAGTCCTTGCTCGCCGAGCACGTTGCTGACGCGTTCGGCAGCGGCAGAGCCGTCCATGGCCACCGCCACCGATAGACCCGACGAGATCAGCCGGCTCAGACCGGCTGCCACGGACTCGGGATCACCGGCGACCGCATCGAACCCTCTGATCTCGAGAACCGGGTCGGCTGGTCCGGACGCAACCGGGGGCATGTCCAGGACCCGACCAGAAGGCGCGAACTCACAGAACAGACGCGGGTGATCGCCGGCGGCCGGGGCACGTTCCCCCCAGGTGGGGGCGAGGGCGGCGGCCAGCTCCTCTTCCTCCTTGACCAGATCACGGGCCCGGTCGGATGTGCGGGACGGGTCGATGACCACGACTAGCGCCTCGGCCGCCTCCTCCAACAGGCTCGACTCCTCCACCAGCCACGGCAGCCAGGACTCCATTCCGGCGAAGACCTGGCCTGATGCGATCCGTTCGAACGTCTCCGCGGCCCACGGTTCCGTCTCGACGAGGGAGGCTGCGCGCTCGGCTACCGGCCCTTCGGAACGAAGCTCCCTGGCGGGGTAGGCATCGACCCGCTCCACCGGGTCCGAGGAGCGCTGCGACGAGACGGAGAAGATGCGAAGGTCGTCGACCTCATCGCCCCAGAAGTCGACCCGGACCGGCCTGTCCCCCTGGGCGGGGAAGACATCCAGGATCCCGCCGCGCACTGCGAACTCCCCCCGGCTCTCCACCCGATCTGTGCGGTGGTAGCCGAGGTCGGCGAGACGGCGCGCCAGGTCCGAGAGGTCCACTTCGTCACCGCGTCGCAGGCTGAGGGGCTCGACTGGCGACGGGCTGACCCTCTGCACCACGGCGCGTACCGGAGCCACCACCACGGTCCCCGGCTCGCCGAGCTGAAGGGAATGGCGAGCCTGGGCACGAAGCGCCATGGTGTGGGCGTTGGGCGATACGTGCTCGAACGGCAGCGTCTCCCACGCAGGAAGGATCTGGGCTCGGGGCGTGAACAAGCTGAGGTCGTCCACCAGCTCCTCGGCTTCTCTTTCGCCGGCGGTGACGACCAGGACCGGCCGGTCGGCGTGGGCCGCCAGAGCGGCGATCGCAAAAGCACGACCTCCGGGCGCCACGGCCCAACGGCCGGGAATCGGGGGGAGGTCGTCGGCACGAAGTCGCTCGACGAGAGAGTCGAGAGGGGTCACGACAAAATGGTAGGGCGACCGTCGGGTTTCCCGATCCGGGTCACATCATTCCCTCGGACCGGAACCACTCGATCATCCGGGCCAACGTGTCCCGAATCGGCGTGTACTCCAGGCCGAGCTCGCGGGTGGCGCGGGACCCGTCGTGACGATGACCATGAGCGATCACCTTCACCATTTCAGGGCAGAAGGAGGGTCGACGGCCCAAGAGCCGGGCGCCACCGGCGACCAGCATCGAGCCGGCATACGCCACTGGTATGGGAAGGAATCGAGCTTCGACCTCGCGGCCCAGCAGATCCCCGGCCATGTCGACCGCTTCGGAGACGGTGAGGCTGTGGCCGCTCAGCAGGTATCGCTCTCCGGGCCGACCACGCTCTGCTGCCAGGAGATGCCCGCGGGCGCAGTCGTCGATGTCGACCAAGGTGATGTCGGATTCGACCAGCACCGGCAGCTTGCCTCGCAGGACTTGCAGGATCAGCCGGCCGGTACCCGTCGCCCGACCGGGTCCCTGAACCGAGCTGGGATTGACTGCCACGACCTCGACATCTCCGGCTTCGGCGAAGGCGACCTTCTCGGCGTGGTGCTTGGAGCGCTCGTAGGCGGACAGGTAGTACCCGCGGTGGGGGGTGTTCTCGTCGGCCACGACCCCTTTCGGCTCACCGATGGTGGCTGCCGACGAAGTCAGGACCATCCGCGGCACCGAGGCGGCGGCACACGCCCGCAACACCGTGCGGGTGCCTTCGACGTTGACGCGGTACATCTCCGCCGGGTCGGGCGAGCACATCTCGTTGACTCCGGCGACGTGATACACCACCTCGCACCCGCTGAACGCCTCCGCCATCGCAGCCAGGTCGGTGACCTCGCCGAACGCTGGCATCGCGCCCGCCTCTTTCACCTTCTCGGCGGCGGTCTTGCTACGGGCCGTCGCCACCACTTCGGCACCGGAGGCGAGCAGATGACGGAGGACCGCCGCGCCCACCACCCCCGTGCCGCCGGTGATGCCGACCCGCATCAGACGGGCTGTGGCTTGCGGACCACATGCCAGAAGGCGGTCATGTAGTTCCAGAACGAGGCCACGGTTATCACGACCGCCACGAACATGGCCCATTGATCCAGATACCACGGGCCCCAACGGTCGGGGAGGCGCAAGAACGCCAGGAAGATCGCCCCGAACTGGAATCCCGCCTTCAACTTGCCCCACGTCGACGGCCGGATGAGACCGCCACTCGTTGCCACGACGCCTCTCAGGGCCATCACGGCGAACTCCCGGAAGATGATGATGAATGCCGCCCAGATCGACACGCGGTCGATGGAGACCAAGGCCAGCAACGACCCGGTCACGAGCACCTTGTCGGCGGTGGTGTCGAGAAAGGCGCCGAGAACGGACTCCTGCTTCCACCGTCGTGCCAGATAGCCGTCGAGGAAGTCGGTGAGAGCCGCCACGGAGAAGACGGCGGCCGCCCAGCCCAGATTGTGGACTATCTCATCACCAGCGCGCGTCAAGGCCATGATCAGTGGCACGACCAGTACTCGTGCCAGCGCCAGATAGTCGGGAACCGATATCGTTTGCCTCCTCCGAAGGCGAGCCTCCGGCGATCATAGGACGCCCGGAACCTCCAGCGAGCCGCGTCAGGAGGCGCGACGCTCCGCCGCCAATCGAATGGCGGCGTCCGGATCCGTCACCCAAGTCTCCACGACCTCGGCGGCGTCTTCCAGCATGAGCTCGACTTCCTGGCGCTCCGCCCGCGTGAATCGTCGCAGGACGAAATCCGCCGGATCCATCCGTCCGGGTGGCCGACCGACTCCGACCTTCACACGGGCGAATTCGCGGTGTCCCAGAGCCCTCTCGATCGAGCGGAGGCCATTGTGACCACCCGTACCCCCGCCGACCTGGAGACGGAGACGTCCGAATGGCAGGTCGATGTCGTCGTGGACGACCAACATCTCTCCCTCGCCCACTCCGAAGTAGTCACACAAGGAGCGAACCGCCTGACCCGATTCGTTCATGTAGGTCAGAGGCGCCGCCGCTACAACCTTTTCGCCCGCGATCCTGAGGTCGGCGATCTCGACACGCAGCCGGGAAGGTGCCCGCTTCCACCTTTCGCCGGCGGCTACCACCACCCGATCGACGACTTCGAACCCGACGTTGTGACGGGTGGCCTCGTAGTCGGCCCCCGGATTTCGGAGCCCGACTATCGCTTTCACTGGCCTCAGCCGGTCTCTTCGGACTCGCCACCCTCGGAAGAAGCTTCCTCCTCGGCTGGAGCTTCTTCTGCCTCGGGGGCTTCCTCGACCGCCTCGCCTTCTGCGACCTCCGCTTCCGGCTCCTCGATCTCGGCGGCCGGGACCGTGATGCTCACCACCACGGCTTCGGGATCCTCCAGATACGTGACACCCTCGACCTGGGGCAGGTCGGCGATGCGGAGCACGCCTCCCAGCTCCAGATCACTGATGTCGAGCTCGATGAACCCGGGGATCTGGGTGACCAGCGCTTCGATCTGCACCATGGTCCGCGCTGGGCTGAGGACTCCGCCTTCTTGGACGCCGACAGGCTCACCTTCGAGATGCACCGGGACCTCGGTGGTGATGGTCTCGTCGAGGGCGATCTTCTGGAAGTCGACGTGCCGATACTCGCGGCGATATGGATGTCGCTCGACGACCCGGGCCATCGTGAGGATCTCCTCAGTGTCGTCGACCTCGAGCGTGATGAGGGCGTTGAGGCCGGCGTCGGTGTGCAGAGCGGTGTAGAGGTCGCGGGCGTCGACAGCGATACTGATCGGCTCCATGTCGCGGCCGTAGACGACGGCGGGCACCTGGCCTTCGCGGCGCAGGCGGCGGGAAGCACGCGAACCGGGAGCCCGGCCCGTCCGGGCGCGCAGACTCACTTGTTCCATGACAAAGACTCCTTGCGGGGAGAAGCGGTGGACAATGATTATGCCCGGGAAACCGGCCCACCGCCAAGCCGAAGCGGCGATCAGAGCTCGCTCAGCCAGTCTTCCGTGACCTCCACCAAATGGTCGAGCATCGCGTCGGGGGTCGTTCCTCTTCTGCGGAAGGAGTGGTCGGCACCCTCTACCCAGACGAGGGTCGCCATCTCCAGCGGGGCGACGTGCTGCTCCATGAGGGTCGGTGTCGCCAGTGCGTCCCGATCGCCGCTTAGGAACAGGGTCGGAACCGGAAGCGACGGAAGGTGGTCCACCCGCAGCTTGTCGGGCTTTCCTGGCGGATGCAGGGGATACCCGTACGCAACCACCGCCCGGCAGGGTTCGCCCTGAGCGGCGAGGATCGTGGACATCCTGCCCCCCATCGACCTGCCGGCGAGGACCAGCCGATCGCCGACGTGCTCGGCGAGGCGGGCGGCGGCGGCCCGATGGACCGCGAGCAAGGCCGGCTGGCGGTCGGGGAACCGTCTTCCGGCCGCCCGGTAGGCGTATTCGAAGGTCATGACGAGGTGACGTCGAGCCAGCCGGGACCTCAGACCGGCCACGCCCGGATGGTCCTGTCCGGTGCCTGCGCCGGTAGCGAGCAGGATGCCGGTGTCGCCCTCGCCTTCCAATCGGGCCGGCACCTCGCCTACTGGGGTGTCGATGAGCATCGCTGCACCCTATCCCTCCGGAGGCTGATAGCGTCGCGCTCGTGCGCGTCCAGATCTATCCCGACCCCTCGGCCCTGAGCGAAGCCGCCGCCGACCTGGTGGCGGAAGCCATATCGGACCCCGACCGCGACCACCTGAGTCTGGGGCTCTCGGGCGGCTCCACCCCTATCGCCATGTATCGCCTCCTTCGCGAGCGACGTCTCCCATGGCACAAGGTCGACGCCTGGATGTCAGACGAGCGCTGGGTCCCGTCCGACCATCCGGAGTGCAACGGCCACCAGGCCGCCACGGAGCTCATGGATCACGTACACGCTCGTCTGCATCGACCCCGATGGGCTCCCTGGATGACCCCGGCCGACTCGGCGGACTCGTTCGAGGAGGACCTGCGAGCCCTCCATCCCGACGGCCGGGCCGATCTGATCCTCCTCGGGATGGGCGCCGACGGCCACACCGCATCGCTCTTCCCCGGCACCGCCGCCCTCGACGCCCCACCCGAACGCTGGTTCGTCCACAACCACGTTCCCCAGCTCGACACCGACCGCCTCACCACCACGTTCACGTTCCTGCGGGCGGCACACCGGGTCGTCTTCCTCGTCGCCGGTGAAGGCAAGGCCGAGGCGCTCCGCCAGGTGCTGGAGCCGAGAGAAGGCGAAGAGCCGCTCCCAGCGGCCAGGGTCATGGGTGGCCAAGCCGAGGTGACCTGGTTGGTCGACGCCGCGGCCGCATCCCTCCTCGCTCACTCCGCCGACTAGGTCCCTCCACACGTTTGCGGAGAGTCGGGACGGGGTACTCGACTCGTTGTGCCCTCGGACACCCCGACCGTTTGCGTCTTCGCACCCAGCATCCTCGTCACCGTGACCATCGAGCCCGGCGACGAGGACTTCGGCGACATCCACTTCCACCTGGGAGGGCAGGGCTACTGGGTGGCCCGCCTGGTCCGCGAACTCGGTGAGCGCCCCATATTGGTCGCGCCGGTGGGAGGCGAGGCCGGGCAGGTCGTTCGAGGCCTCCTTCGCTCCACCGGCCTCGATTTCGCTCCGGTCGGTATCGAGGGATCGAGCCCCGGATACGTGCACGACCGACGGGAAGGGGACCGCATCCAGGTCGCCGAGGCCCGTTCGCCCGACCTCAACCGCCACGAGGTCGACGACCTCTTCGCCCGTACTCTCCAGCACGCCATCGGAGCCGGGCTGTGCGTCCTCACCGGGAAACGGCCCGGCGACACCCTGCCGACCGACTTCTACCTCCGGCTCGCTGCCGACCTGGCGGCGGCGGACGTGCGGACGGTGGGCGACTTCCATGGACCGGAACTGTCCGCTCATCTGGAAGGTGGGCCACTCGACATCCTCAAGATCAGCGACGAGGAGCTGGCGGCCGACGGGATGGTGGCCGACGCCGAGGCAGGTGAGGAGGAAGTCTTCGGTGCCATCGATGAGCTACGCGGCCAAGGAGCCGAGGCAGTCGTGGTATCCCGGGCCCTTGGCGCCCTGGCTTCGTTCAAGGACGTGGCGATGCGCGCCGTCTCGCCCCGGTTCCACGTCGTGGATACCAGCGGTGCCGGCGATTCGATGACTGCGGCATTGGCGGTGGGGATGGTGAGGGGCCTGTCGCCCGAGGACAGCCTCCGGCTGGCTTGCGCGGCCGGCTCGGCCAACGTCATCCGACATGGCCTGGCGAGCTCGCCGGCGGATCTCATCTCCCGCCTCGCTCCCCTCATCGAGATCTCACGGCCATGAGCGTCCCCTTCGACGCCTCCGAGGGCGACACCGCGCTCGAGATCTCTTCCCGGCGACGTCCGCGATCCGATCAGCCCGCCATCCTCATCACCAACGACGACGGAATCGAGTCGGTCGGCATCCAGGAGCTCGCCCGGCGCCTGGCCAAGAGCTACCCGGTCCTGGTGGCCGCTCCCGAGGACCAACGGTCTGGAGCCGGAACCGGGATCGGGTATTTCGATCCCAGGCGGGGAGTGAATGTGGAACCGGTGGATCTCGACGGAGTCAACGCCTACTCGATCGCCGGTCCGCCGGGACTGGCGGTGATGGCAGCGATGCTCGGCGCCTTCGGCGACCCTCCCGACCTGGTGGTCTCGGGGATCAACGCCGGTATCAACACGGGCCACTCGGTGATCCATTCGGGAACGGTGGGAGCGGTGCTGACGGCACGAACCTTCGGGTGCGACGGCTTGGCGGTCAGCCTCTCGTCGGCCGAGACCTGGCACTGGGATACCGCCTCGGTCCTCGCAGAAGCGGTGACGGAGTGGATACTCGATCGGGAGGGCAGTTGTACCACGATCAATCTCAACGTCCCCGCCCTTCCCCTGGAGGAGGTGCGCGGGTTCCGTTGGGCCGACCTGGATGAGTTCGGGTACTTCCGGGTGGCGATGGCCGATCTCCAGGGCAAGAGCCTCCAGTTCGAGGTGGGCGCCCCCGACTCCGGTCTCGACCCGGCCAGCGACACGGCTCTGTTGAGAGAGGGATTCGCCACCCTCACGCCGCTGACGACCGTCGAGCCCTCACCGTTCCCGGACGGCTGCCCCGAGTTTCCCCGGCTGGAGAACTAGAACTTCCGTCCTCCGCGGTCGGAACGGAGCACCGCCAGCAGGATGCGGAGCAAGAGCGTGATCGAGATGAACATGCCGATCCAGCCCAACAGCTCGTACGCTCCGAGGTCTCCCAGCAGGCTGAACGTCGCTCGGTCGTCGAGCGATATGAGCATGACGGACACCACTCCGGTTCCGATGCTCAACAGGCTGAGCACCACCCGGTTGACGAGCGTCATCAGGAAGCGTCGGTCCTCCGCTTCGGCGAAGACGCGCATACGGGTCGTGATCCGACCGTGCTCGAGCATGGTGGCGATACGGTCGATGTGGCGGGGAAGGCGGCCGGCCAGCGGTCCCAACTGGGCCCACTCCTGTTTGATGTAGTCGCTGATCGAGCCGGGGAGTATCCGGCGAGTGAACTGCACTCCGCCCATCCGGGCCACGGCCTCGATCACCGGGTATCCAGGAGACAGGTGCTCCAGGGTTCCGCTCAGGGTCGCCAAGGCCCGGAACATCGCCATGGTGGACCGAGGCATCCTCAGGCCCAGTTCCGTGGTTAGACGCATCAGGTCGATGAGCGCCTCGGGGGGCGGGAGGTCGGGGCCGAGATAGGCGGCGAGGAAGCGGGCAAAGGCGCGTTCCACCTCATCGGGGTCGTGGATCGCCGGATCCACCGCGCCCAACGACGACATGGCTTCATAGAGGAGGGCGGGCTGCTCGAGACGGAGGGCAACCAGCATCTGAAAGACGGCGGAGCGCTCGAACGCATCGAGGCGACCCGATATGCCCAAGTCGATCAGGCCCAGACGTCCGTCCTCCAGTACCAACAGATTGCCCGGATGGGGGTCCCCGTGGAACCGATTCCCCGCCAGCATCGCCCCGATCTGCGACTCGGTCAGGGCATCTGCCAGCTGCCTTCCCTTCTCGCCCGGCTCCCAGTCGAGTTGGGAGAGCGGCGTGCCTCGCAGACGTTCCATGACCAACAGCCCGGCCGAGGTCAACTCGGTCCGGACGGCGGGGACGTGGATCAAGGGCTCGTCCTCCACCGCCTCCGCCACCTCGCGCAGGTTGCGAGCCTCCAATCGGAAATCCAGCTCGGCCTCGAGGGCTTCGGCGAACTCCTCCACCAGGCTCTCCACGTCTATCGCCCTGCCCCAGGCCGTACGGCGGGCGGCGGTGCGGGCGAGCCACCGGGCGATCGCCAGGTCCCGGGCCACCATCTCGGGGATGCCGGGGCGACGGACCTTGACGACGACCGGGCTCCCGTCCCGGAGCACGGCGGCGTGAGCTTGGGCGATGGAGGCCGACCCCAACGGGTCCATGTCGAACTCGGCGAACACCTCCTCGAGGGGCCGACCGAGCTCTGCTTCGACCAGGCGGCGAATCTCCTCGGCATCCACCGGCGCCGCTTGCGAATGCAGTCGTGCCAGCTCCGCCTGAGCAGCGGGAGGGACCAAGTCGGGTCGGGTGGCGAGAAGCTGTCCCAGCTTGACGAACATCCCCCCGGCTTCCTCCAGCGCCATCCGGCCGTTGCGAGCGAGATCGAGCGTGGACTCGGCGGCGGTGCGGCCCCGGGTCAGCCCGATGAGGGGACCCAAACCGTGACGAACGACGATGCGCGACACCTGTGCCGCCCGCCGGAGGATCCCCCACCACAGTCGAATTCGGCGGATGACCCGAAATGAGGGGGTACGGGATCGGCGCTCGGCTCTCCCGAACAGGGCCTCCATCACGACGATGGCGCCCATCGTGCCGATCACCTGGAAGGGCAGCGCGACGAGCGTGAACTCACCCCCGTCGAGGTTCCTGGCATCGGCGATGCTGTCGAGCAGGAGGAAGGCCGCCACCGCCGAGCCCAGACCCACCCCGACGAAGGCGGCGACGATGAGCCGGCGCCAGGTGAGCTCGCGGGCATCCAGCAACGCCCGGGCGACCCAGGCGAACAGGAGGATCACCACCAGGCTCGCGAGGAGGGAGAACAACCCGCTGATGAACTGGCTCACACCGGCAAACTAGCCCGGGTTCAGCGATCGGTGATCGAACGGATGGGCATTCTGGGTCCGAAACGCGGCGCCCAACCAGCCCGGGCCAGCAGCCTCACCACCCGCCCCCGGTGGGGACGAAACGGCTCGAGCAGCTCCAGCATCTGGTCATCGGTGCCCCGCGGCCTGCCTGCCAGGTGCCAGGCGACGATGTTCTTGTGGTGGTAATCGCCCACCGAGACGGCATCGGGGTCGCCGTGACTGACCGCCACCGTCTCCGCTGCCGTCCACACGCCGACCCCCGGATAGCGGCGCAATTGCCGCTGGACGGTCTCGGACTCCGTCCCCGAAAGAGCCTCGATGTCAGCGGCGTCGCGGGCCACCGCTCGCAGCACGTCGGCCCGCCGTCGCTCCAGCCCCAACCGGTGGTATTCCCAATATGGGCTGGCGGCCAGACGTTCGGAGTCTGGTGGCAGACGGAGGGGCGCCGGCCCTGGGGCGGGATCACCGAACCGCTGCCACAGCGCCCGCAGGCTGTGAGCTGCCTCCTTGCCTGACACTTTCTGTTCGACGATCGCTCGAATCAGAGCTTCGAACACGAGGCCGGTGGCTCCGTACCTGTATCCACGGTGACGGCGGGCGAGAGGCGCCACGACAGGGTGCTCGGTCTCGAACTCTTCGACGGGATCGGCCAGACCGACCCAAAGCGGGAGCCGGCCGAGCAGCCAGTCCGCGCCGGGACCCCAAGCCGTGCCCTCGACGCCGTCCGCCGTTCGCCGAACTCGCAGTGTGCCCGGACCCTGGGGAGTCCGGACCGCGGTCCACCATCCGTCGTCGAGGAACCGGCCACCGAGAGGGCGTAGCGTCGCGCGCAGGTCGAGTGGCACCTCGACCAGGATCAGTCTTTCGGCGGAGTGTCCCAGTCCTGGACGTCCTTTCCTGCTTCCCGGGCCAAGATGTCGAGAGCGGCTTTCGCTCCATCCCCCGCCGAGATGATTGCCTGGCTGCGATTGGGCCGGACGCTTCGCCCGACCACGTAGACCCGGTCGTTCGAGGAGCGCATCTCCGCGTCGACCCGGATACGGCCGTTCTCTTCGGCGAGTCCGAGCGAACGGGCCAGCACCGGGTCCTTGCCCTCGGTGAGGATCAGATAGTCGGCTCGAGCGGTGTCGCCCCCGGCCGTCACCGTGACACCATCCGCCTCCGCTGTGACGCTTTCGGCTTCGACATCGCGGATGACGGCACCGAAAGACTCGACCTGGCGGCGGGCAGCCTGTTGGAAGTCGGGTCCGGAGATCTCGGGTATGCCGAGATAGTTGTACAGGTAGGCGTAGTTGACCGCGGTCTGATCCTGCCCGAACACGGTCACATCGTGACCGTTCTTGGCCAGGAACAGGGCCGCCGACAATCCACCCGGACCGTCGCCCACGATGAACACATCGGCCAAAGAACCGCTCCTCTGTCGCTTTCGTCCTCTTGATACCAGCCGGGGCCGACAACCCCGTGTTCGCCAGGTGGAAACTGCTACTACTCGCCGTAGTAGCAGAACCGAATCCCACGTATTAGCGTTTCTCTCCGACGCCATCGAGGTCAACGCGCGATTGCAGGTCGGAGGTGGAACGAATGATGCGTCGCACGATCGGAACGTCCCTCGTCATCGGGCTCTTCTCAGCCGTGGTGGCGCTGGCAGTACCAGGTTTCGGGTCCGAGCCGAGTTTCGAGGATGTCCCGGAGAATCACCTCTTCGCCGAGGAGATCGCCTGGTTGGCGATCGAGGGAATCACCCGGGGCTGCAACCCACCCCAAAACGACCAGTTCTGCCCGGACGATCCCGTCACCCGCGGCCAGATGGCCGCCTTCCTGGTACGCGCCCTCAGACTGCCAGCCGGCACCGGAACCTTCACCGACACCACCGGCCACGTGTTCGAAGGCGACATCGCCCGCCTCGCCGCAGCCGACATCACCCGCGGCTGCAACCCACCCCAAAACGACCAGTTCTGCCCCGACGATCCCGTCACCCGAGGCCAGATGGCCGCCTTCCTCAACCGTGCCC
>DATGPZ010000065.1:0-4788 GCA_035304485.1 Acidimicrobiia bacterium
GGCAGCGGCAGCGCGGGAGGCAGCGGCGGCCTCGCTCACCATGCGGACCACGCGCGACCACTGGCCCCGGTTGAGCACCTGGGCCGGGCACCACTTGCCGCTCCAGTACTGGTGCGGGACGAGGGCGGTGTCGACGTTCCAGCCCTTGGCGGCGATGATGGCGCCATGCACGGCACAGGCGGCCTTGAGGGCGGCCTCGTACCCGTGGGCACCGTAGGCCATCTCGATGGCATACCCGTCGCGGTTGCCCCGGTCGGTGCCGGCGTGACCGACGTACTCGTCGAAGCGCTGGGTGACGATGAACCGCACGCCATCGACGATGCCGTTGTACGATCCGGGCGACCCGATGCTGGCGCGGCCACCCGACGCCGCCCAGTTGTACTCACCCGTGGCGCTGGACTGTCCGTTCCCGGTGTCGTGGAACGTGATCTTGGTCTGGCCGGTCCAGCGCTGGCCGGAGGTCCAGCCCGGGACGGAGCTGGGGATGATCTTGATTTCGACCTGGAGCCAGTCGGGGAGGAAGACCGGATTGCTCAGGCCGGGCAGATTGTACTTCTTGTAACCAGCCATCGATGTTTCCTTAACTATCTCAACAATGCGATCGACCACATCATGCTCGGCCCTGATCGGTGTGCTCATGCCTTGCCTCGTCGTCGCAGGAGCTCGTCGCGCTCCTGTTCGAAGACACTGCGCCAGTTGCGGCGGTCGTACTGGTCCCCGTCTGTTTGGGGCAGGAGGGCTCCGAGCAGGACGAGAGTTCCTCCCGCAACAGTTGCCGCACCTCGTCGGCGAGCTTGCGGTCCTCTCTCGACGCTCGCTTCTCCCGTATCAGTTCCACAATCACAGCCGCCAGAGCCGCGATGAGTGCGGCACCGGACCCGTCCCACATCGCCGACTCCCGGCATGTATGTCTTGTCCATTCCAATCCCCTACGCGCGAATGCGACGCACCTGGCCAGAACGCATGGGGTGAGCGGTGCCGCCGCCGTAGATGGCGCGTTTGGTCGCTATCACCACCGCTTGTCCGGAGGGATCCGAGATCCAGTCCTGCTCGAACAGGTCCACGACCTCGAACCCGGCCCCGAGCCGCACGGCAAGCGCCCGGTCAGATGCCTGCTTCGCGGCGTCGGTGTAGATGTGGTAGCGTTCTGTCTGTATTCTGAGGGCGATGTCGCCACGGCCCGTCGCGGGACCGAAGACGACGAAGTCGACGACCTGCCCACCCAGCGCCTGACGTCCTTCCTCGAACGGACGCTGGTAGGTCCACAGGCCCGGATACCCCATGAACGGTGGCTTGCGGGGATCCTTGGGGTAGCCCGTCACCTTGGCCAGCGCCCAGTACACGAACCACTCGGAGCGCGAGTTGGTAAACGTGAGGAACCCGGCGGGTGGCTCGCCGGGCCCACCGAACAAGCCCTCGCCCTTCTTCTGGTAGTAGAGCTCCGGGCCGGTGGGCAGCACCGGGAAGGTGCGGGCCCGTGGCGGGCGCACCTGGGAACGGCGGGTATTGGACCGCCCGCTGTCCGATTCCTTGAGGAACTCTTCCAGCTCCGGGGCCTCGATGGCCTTGGGCTTCTGGTAGCGAATCTGGCGTGGCATCAGATCGTGATAAGGTCGACCTGGAGGGTCCCAGTGTTGTCGACATAGATCCAGTAGAAGTTGCCGTCCTCACCACGCAGCCGCAGCCGCTGGACGCCCGTGCCGTTCGAGTTCTGCATCAGGATGTCGTTGGCACGAATAACGAGGGAGTCGGACGCCACGGCGCTGGCGCTCGCCCCGAGGGCGATCGAGCGTGCGCCCGTGACCGTGGCTCCCACCCCGACCGCCGTCGAGCTGGTGCCGGCGGCCTGGCTCGCCATGCCAACGGCGGTGGCATCGAGCGCGTTGGCGATGGCTGCCTGGCCGAGCGCGGTCGACTCGTCCCCGGTGGCGTGGGCGAACTGCCCGACCGCCGTCGACGCATCGCCGGACGCTTCCGCCGCCTGTCCCACCGCCGTGCCGAGATCGCCTGAGGCTTCCGCCGTCTGTCCCACCGCCGTGGACGCCCCGCCCGAGACATCGGTGTTGGCCCCGAACCCCTCGGCGTTGGCGCCGGTGACGTGCCAGGCATCGATCTCGGTCTTCGTGTAGTAGCCGGCCAGCGCGGCGTCGATCTCGGTCTCGGTGTAGTACCGATCGTCGTGGTCATGCCCGACATCGGACTTCCCGGAAAGAAGGTTATCGACGTCATCCGCCGTATAATAGTCAGTCAGGATGGCGTCGATGGTGTCGGCGTCGTAGTACCCCTCGAGGATCGCGTCGATCTCTTCGGCGTCGTAGTACTCGGCGAAGAAGTCATCGATCTGCTTGCGCCGGTAGTAGCGATCGTCGTGGTGGTGGGCCGGGCGGGTCATTCCTCACCCTCCGGCCCGAGCTCGCCATAGATCGGGATCGTGATGATGTTGAGCATGCCGACCTTGCGCTCGTCCTCACCCGTGCCGCCGGCGTAGAACCACTGGGCCACCCGCACCCGGTACTTGCCGGGCTCGCCGTTGGACAGGCGGGAGTGGGTCATCTCGGAGAACGGACCGAACCGGGATCCCTCGGCGGCGAGCCGGGCGAGGAAGTCGTCGATCTCGTTCGGGCCGATGCCGTGGTAGGTCTCCTTGATCCGGTCGAGCGGGACGGAGAACCGCCACGCGATTCCGGCGAGGCTGAGCTTCATGAACTTGATCGAGTGGCTCCGGACGATCGGTCCGACCGTGTCGTCATCGTCCCCGCGCAGCACGAGCACCGGCTCGATCCGCCGGGCCGTCACCCCGCGCGGCGTGTTCTGGGTGGTCCGGAAGGAGAAGGTATTGAGCCCGTTTTGCCACGTCGTGCCGATGTGCATCAGCGTGGCAGGGTCGTGCTCGGTCCGGTAGTAGACATCGACCGCGCCGTCCGGCACCGTCTGGGTCTCGTCCTCGGACTCGATCGTTACCTCGTGGTGCGACCAGCCCTTGAGGAAGTACTCCATGCCGGCGTCGATCCAGCCGAGGTAGAGGATGCCCTCGTCATCGAACCGGACCGGGAAGTCGCTGACCGGGGCCAGCGGTGCGTGGGTTTCACGTGGAATCGCGCAGGTCCAGATGCGTCCGATGCCCGATCCCGGATCGTCGTAGCGGGGCGGGGTCTCACCCCACACCGCCTGGTAGGCCCCGATGCCGTCGTTGAGCAGGAGCGTGGTCGGCTCCCAGATCTCTCCGACCGGGGCGACACGATCCACGCCGGCGATGTTGTGCCAGCCCGCTTCGTTGTAGGCCATCAGCTCCTGGAAGCTGCGGGTGGTGCCGCTGTCCGTCTCGACCACACCCCGCACCGTGGCGAGCATGAGGTTGTGGGAGGCCGCCATCGAGGTGATGCGGAAGTCGCCGGATCGCACGAGCTTGCCGAGCTGGGACCCCTGCAACTCGAGGCCCTCGTCCCGGTCGAGCCCGACCGGCGAGATCACCCCGGCCACGGAGCTGCGCATGACGTCGAGCCCGTTGGCGACGTAGAGGCCGTCGACGCGCCACGTGGTGGCCGCCTCCCCGGCGGTGGGGCTGCGCGGGTAGTCCATGCCGTGCGGGTGGATGCCGTTGTACTCGTCGTCGTAGAGCCACACCTGCGAGTCGGTGACGATCGCCGGGGCGGTGTCGCCGCCCTGGGTGAAGAACTGGAGGATGTGGCGCGGGTACTCGTCGTTCGGGATGCGGGCATCCATCGACGCGGGCTCCCACCCTGCCGGGGTCAGCTTGCGCACGTACCCATCCGTGGTGACACAGAAGAGCTTGGTGTCCCAGGAGCCGACGCACACGGCCTCGACCCCGAGGTTGGCCTCGATGGTGCTGGCGATCGGATCGAACGGCTGGAGGCCGAACTCCCCGAGCGGGATGTAGAGCCGGAGGGTGTCCCGGTCCTCGAGCGCGTGCCATGCGCCGGAGCCGGTGGGCTGGGCATCGAGGTCGCCGATCACGATCACCTCGCCGGTGCGGGCATTGATCGCCGACATGCGCTTGCCGCACGCCACGTAGATGATCCCGTTGCGGCAGCCCAGCACCTGGGAGGCACGTGGGTGCCTGATCCACGGGTAGGGCACCGCCGACCCCTGGGTGAAGCCGGGCGGGAGGCCCTCGCTGATCTTCGTTGGGGTGGGTGGCTCGGCCCAGTCGACCTCGTAGGCGATCGGCTTGAGCGGCAGCGTGAGCTGGCGGGCAGACAAGGTCCACGCCCGCGCCCACCGGAACCGCTGATCGGTCGCGCCCTCCTGGTGGTTGCGGATGCCGAGACCGCCGGACCACACGGACTGGGCGAAGGTCGACTGGTACTGGTCGGAGTCGACCGAGTAGTCACCGAAGGTGAGCTTGCCCTCGAACTTCTGGGTGTAGGTCGCCTGGGCATGCTCGACCGGGATGCGCACGCCGTCGATCACGATCTCGTTGACCTCGGGCATGTCGATCGTGCCGCCGGCATTGGCGAGCGCGGCGAGGTCCTCGGCATACAGCGGCGGTGCGTTCCCGGTGTCGACCGTGAAGCTGACGGTCTGCTCATCCTCGAGGCCGTGGGTATCCCGGACCCAGACCGTGACCTCGTAGGTGCCGTCCGAGAGGTAACCGGGGAAGACCTCGCGGGTGTCCGGATCGACCACGAGGCCGGACCCGAAGACGATCTCGCCATCCCGCCGGATGATGACGCGGAAGGCGGCCTGAGGCTTGTCGACCACCCAGGCGATCATCGGCTCCGAGTCGGTGACGATCGGGTCGGGATCGGTGATCGTCACGGTCGGGCC
>DATGPZ010000066.1:0-2428 GCA_035304485.1 Acidimicrobiia bacterium
AGCTGGTGGATCCGGGAACGCGAGGGTTGAGTTTCCCTCCCGCCGATCCTGCAGGACTGGCGGAGGCTGTGAACACGCTCATGACCGACACCGCCACACGGCGCCGGTTCGCCGAAGCAGGACGGGCTTGGGTACTCGAAGACCGGGCACTCGAGTCCAATGCCGACCGCTACGGCAAGATCCTGTCGCCCTTGATTCAGTAGGCCGGGCGAAGCCAACGTGACCCATGAGACGTCGCTCTCGAAGCCGAAGAGAACGGATCGAGGCATGAGCCACCTCCAGTACCCGAGCGTTTCCGTCGTCGTGCCCTGCTATCGATCCGCTGGCACCTTGGAGGAACTCGTCGAGCGAATCGATGCGACCTTCGATGAGGAAGGGATCGAATACGAGGTGATCCTGGTGGTCGACGGCAGCCCTGACGACACCTGGAAAGTCGCCGAAACCCTGTCGGCTCGTCCGGAGGTGCGCAGCCTCGAGCTCATGCGCAACTACGGCCAGCACAATGCCCTGCTCGCCGGCATCCTGCACGCCGGCAACGAGGTCATCGTGACCATGGACGATGATCTGCAGCACCCCCCTGAGGCGGTTCCCGGACTGCTACGCGCTCTGATGGCCGGCAAGGACCTCGTCTACGGAGTGCCCCAGGAGGAGAATCGGAGCTGGTTCAGAAACTCGACTTCGAGGATCGTGAAGCGAGCGATGGCTCAGGCGCTCAACGTCGGTCACGCCACGTCGATCAGCGCATTCCGTGCCTTCCGCCACGAGATCGTTCCCGCTTTCGAACGGGTGTCCGATGCCTTCGTGTCCATCGACGTCATCCTGTCGTGGGCGACGACGCGAATCGGGACGGTGGTCGTCGAGACCGACGCTCGGTCGCATGGGGAGTCCGGATACACCGTTCGCTCGCTGGTCCGCCACACGCTCAACATGGTGACGGGCTACAGCATCCGCCCCCTCAAGCTCGTCACCTTGCTGGGCTTCCTCACAGGTCTCTTCGGTTTCGTCCTCCTGGCCGTGGTCCTGTTCCTCTTCTTCACGGGCCGGACGGAGGTCGCCGGATTCACGACCCTGGCGTCGATGATCGCCCTGTTCGCAGGGGCGCAGATGACAGCCCTTGGTGTCTTCGGCGAGTACCTAGGGAGGCTCCACTTTCGCAGTATGAGCCGTCCTGCCTTCGTCATTCGCAACGACACCGGACCTGCCGGACCTGCACCTACTCCCGGAGGTGATGGACCGTCTCGAACGCCGCCGCCGGCCTGAACCCGTAACGAGCCCACGCTCTCTGCACCCGGATATTCCCCGCTTGGGTGGCGATGTAGACCTCGTCGACACCGAGTCCCGCGGCGCGACGTTCAACCGCCTGTAGCAATCGCACGTACTCTCCCCTGCCCTGCCGGTTCGGCTCCACTCCCGCCAAGAGAATCTCCAAATAGCCATCACCAGCTTCGACCGTCGCCACCGCGATCGTTTCACCCTCCGACACGAGTGTGATGGCGTTGCCGGCCGAGGCGCTGTTGGCAGCCCATTCCTGGTAACCGTCTAGTGCGAGGCGATCGTTCAGCCGCGGATTGGCGGAGTAGTGATTCGAGTAGTCGGCAAAGATCCGACCGACCGACGAGGCTACCGACTCCGGATCGAGGTCGCTGGTCGCGCCCTGCACCGGGTCGGGAATGGGGCGCCCGCTCAATGCCAGATGCCAGTAGATGAGCGTGTCGGCGTGGAACACGACACCGTCCAGGCGGTTCGCCAGGGTGTGAGCCCAGGTGACTTTGGAGGCCGGATAACGCACGATCGCCAGGTCGGTGGACAGCTCCTCCAAGATGCCGGCCAGCCGTTCGACCTCGATATCGGCCTGAAGACCTACGTTGACGCGGGCGACGTCGAGGCCGAATCGCCGGGTTTCGAGGGGAGACTCGGCGACGCTGACCGTGTCGGATGAAAGTGCCGCCCAGCTCACGGACCGGACGCGCTCGTCGCCGTCGGCAAATGATTGTCCTTCTGGACCAAGGGCTCCCACCAGTCTCGGTTGGCGCGGTACCACTCGACCGTTCGAGCGAGACCTTCCTCGAACCCAACCGAAGGTGCGTATCCCAGCTGTCGGATCTTGGTGTCGTCCAACGAGTACCGCCGGTCGTGACCTTTTCGATCCTCGACGAATTCGACCATGTCCCAGCCGGCGCCCATCGCCGTCAGCAACCGGTCGGTGAGCTCACGGTTCGTGAGCTCCTCTCCACCACCGATGTTGTACGCCTCTCCAGCTACTCCCCGCTCGGCGACGATCTGGATTCCATGGCAGTGATCGGTGACGAACAGCCAGTCTCGGATGTTCATGCCGTCGCCATACAGCGGCACCTTCTTGCCCCGCATCAAGTTGGTGAGGAAGAGCGGGATGACCTTCTCGGGGAACTGATAGGGGCCGTAGTTGTTC
>DATGPZ010000067.1:0-3683 GCA_035304485.1 Acidimicrobiia bacterium
ATTCCGCTGGCCACCACGGACGCGAACACGACGGCGATGATGTAGAGGTACTTCGCTAGCCTCGCCACAACCAAACTGTTGAAATCCCAGTCGAACAGGGACTCCAAAAAGCCGCTCCGCATAAACGCCTCCTACTCTCTCGTCAACGCAGGGACCGATGCTCCTAGAACGGCAGACGGTGCGGCAATCTTTAGTAGGCGTCTACGGATGAAGCCAACTCACGAATCGGCCGCAACGTCGAGCGCGAAAACGACCCGGGCTCAAGTCCTGACCGCCTCTGGGTCGATATAGGGGCCATGTACACAGAATCGGGCGTCTCCGCACGATCGTTTACGAATGCAGATCTAGTCGCGCCCGAGGCATCGACACGAGCTGCCGGATCGTCGAGCAATCACGTCTGACCATCACAAGAGCACTCACGAACAATCCGCCCAAGAGCTGTCAGGAGGGAGGTCTGCAATGTCCATCGAAATGCCGACTACCGCAGGAATTACGCAGAGAGGAAACTACTTCGATTACCCGTCCAATCAGTGGATTGCATCCACGCTCCGGCTGAGCGATGGATCTTTCGAGATCACGGCAGATTCGGGCGAAGTCTTGGCGCAGGGTGCCTTGAACGCAGTCCGCCGGGCCGTGACCGTTCCTAATGCGGTCGAGCTGGTCACCGCGGATGGTGTGCAGTATTTCTCGTCGTCCGACCTGGACGCACTGATGTCCGCTACCGGGTCGCCCACATCTCAGCGCGCTGCCCGGGTTGTCGGCCCACGGATGCCTTCCCGCATCCAGGCCAAGACCTCGGCATTAGCCAACGGAGAATTGACAGCGCGAAGCGCTCGGATCCTCCAGCATCACACGACGGTCGCTGCTGCGTCCCTGGCAATGCTGCTCGCCGTTCTCTTCTTGCCGTGGGTCGCCTATGGGCCTGCCTCCTTCGGGGCCACGTCTGCAGAAACCTGGCATGGGGGCTTCAACATCGGGTTGCTCGCCGCCCTGGCAGCCAGCGTGGCTGGCATTGCCGGGTTCGCCGCCTCGTCGTTCGGAGGGCTGGTCCGTGATGCACTCCGCCCTGCCTACTGGGCCTCGGCGGTGGCTCTCGCCGCTGGCCTGTACGGCATGATCCACTTGAACTCTTCGACGACCGGCTCGGCCTCCTCCGGCACCTATATGTTCGTCGTGGCTGCGGCCACAGCGTTCGTAGGCAGTCACACGCGCCTTCGAGCAGACGCCTGAAGACTGACAGTGACGGATTCAGGGGTTAGACCTTGAGAAGCCGGTCGATCACATCGTGTGGCGCCTGCGGTGGCCCGCTCCACAGTCCCGGCGACACATGCCCCCACTGCGGCTCGTCGGCAGGACCGACGAACGAACCGGCCGCATCGCGGGAGGAGGTCGAAGTACCACCGGCTCCCTCAATCGAAGGCGAAGCCGCGTCGGACGCCGGCGACCCTGACCCGCCGCCCGCGTCCCGCCTTGACGAGATCCTGGCGATTGTCGCCGTCTTGCTGGGAGCGTTCGCTCTGGTCCTGGGCCTTGCCAAGTTTGGCAAGTCCGTTTCCGACGCCCCTACCCATGTTCTCTCCTATCCGTCCGGCGAGCCGCATCGTCCCTTCGGAATGCCTTTCGATTGGACAGAGATCGAGCCCGTGTCCGGTGTTCGCTCGGTCGGGATTCCCCTTCCCCCCGGCTTCGGCGTAGAGCTGACGACTTCCGGGCCGGCGTATTCGATCGATCTCTTCGCCTCAGTGGGAAGGTCCGTCGACCCCGACTCCTTCATATATCTCGGCGAGACCTACGCGGACGATCTCGGGGGCCTTCTAGAGCTGAGAGGGTTCGGCGTGATCGGCTGGGCCGCTGTCCTTGCTGTCACCGACACCGACCCGATAGCCGGCGAAGACGTCGTCCTTTGGGTCGCTCTCCCGGACGAGGAGCGACCACCCTCAGACATGGCCGTAAAGCTCGTCCACTCGGGGGAACGATGAACCGCCGCCTGATCGGGATCATCGCCGTCGAGATCGCGGTCCTGGCTGTCCTGGTTCTACTGCCGTCCGAAGCCGCGTTCACACGATCGACCACGGAAGCGCCATTGATCCGCGTGCCGGACTTCACAGGCTTGACCGGACAGGAACTGGAGGCTCGTCTCCTCGACATGGGGCACACGGTTGAGACTATTTCCGTCGCCTCGGACCAGCCCGACGAAACCGTCATCGGACAGAACCCGGCACCCGGATCCATCGCTCCTGCCACGACCCGGATCCTGATCCATGTCTCGATCCAGAACCGCGAGGTGCCGATGCTCAGTGGAGTGAGTCGAGACGACGCGCTCGCCATCCTGGCAGAGGCCGGCTTCACGCAGGAGAACACCGAGATCGTCTTCGTGGAAGATCCCTCGACCTCCGAGCCGGGGACCGTCATTCGGACCAGACCCGCCGCTGGAGCGAATCGACCAAGCACGATTGAGGTGACGCTGGCAGCGCCAATCCTCCTTCCGGACCCCACGGAGATGGAACTGACGGAGTTCCTCTCCTGGCTGAACGGACGTCGTGTTCCATACGAGGTCTCATTCCGACCCGACCCCGGGAAGACGGCCCTCGAGATCGCAGAGGTATCGCCCCGACCGGGTACCCGGATCACGCCGGATACCAGCGTCGAAGTGGTACTGGCCGGCCCTTATGTGGAGGAGTCCTTGGTCTCCAGGCCACCTCGCGATACGGCCGTGATCTTGGAGTCGCGCCTGGAATGGGGCGCCGACGGCCTCTACCCGATCTACGAGGACCAGATCGTTCCGATCGCCGGATGCTGGATCTCTGACGAGTTGACCTCCCGGAACGACGAATCTGTGTCGGGTCCCGGAATCGAGTGTCCGTGGACCTGGGACTTCGTGGACTTCGCGAGCCTGGCATTGATCGCCCCGGGACCCGAAGGTCCCTCGCATGGCGATGGCTTCTGGCGCCACGACATCCAGGATGGCGACCCCTTCACCCCCAGACTCGTTCAGGCCGAAGTCGAACTGAGTGGCGCCGAATGGGTGAACTTCGGATTCCTGTCAGGGACGATTGGCTCGGACACCGGACTCGAATGGGGCGGTGTCATCGCCTGGGATCTCGAGCCCGCCGACCTGCGACTCCGGGTGTGGGTCGACGTGCATCCGGACGGGGTGAGATTCATCCAACCTGTGGTCCTGATGAATCCACTGTCTGTTCGCTGATCGCCTCAAGACAACTGACCCGACCCCAGACCGAGTGGTCGGTGAGTAGCCATCGGAGGTAGGGGCCTGCTGCGCACTCTTCCCTGACCGGTAACCCCTACTTCTACGCCCCGCTCGAATATCCGATGCGCCGATGACCACCGATGTCCATTGTGGCCACGCCTCGCCGCAACAGTCCACTCCGCTGACGGCCTCACAAGGACTTCTCCCCCGTGAAGCGGAAGCGGAACGGGGGAGTACGGCCGAAGGCCGGGAGGGGGCGCGAGCGAAGCGAGCCAGGAAACCACCGTGTGTCCCTTGCGGTCCTCCGGACCGCGCCCCCTCGGCCCTGACCGGCCAATGCGGTGGGATTGGTCATGGGGGTACCTCTCGATGGCTCGATGACATCCAAGATAGGATCAGAGGCCGGCCGGCACCCCTAGCCTGAGAGCGTGGGCAACAACCCGTCCGTCCTGTTTCTATGCGTCCACAACGCGGG
>DATGPZ010000068.1:0-2851 GCA_035304485.1 Acidimicrobiia bacterium
CCACGCGACCAAAGCCTGGATCGCATTTCTCCAAGAGCAACTCGGCCAATAGAATGTCGGCGGGCCGCTAGCTCAATTGGCAGTAGCAGGGGCCTCTTAAGCCCAAGGTTCCGGGTTCGAGTCCCGGGCGGCCCACAACCCACCCGGAACCCTGCACTGTCCAGGATCCTCTGTCCCCGCTTGCTCGAAGCTTCATGTTTCCGGGACGGAGGAGGGCCACAGGGGCCCTCCTCCATACCGAAGGGGGTCTGTCAGATCTCTGTCGAGACGACGATCAGTCGAGGAGGAACACCCGGGGGTCGCCCGTCGGGAACAGATCCGGGTTCACGATCAGGTCCAGGTTGCCGCCGGTGGCGATGGCCCAGGCAATCATTCCACCATTGACAGCTCCGCCCTGCACCCGCAGGACCCCGTTGGGTGCGAAGAGGATGCCCTCCAGCAGGTTGTTGCTGCCCGCGAGGTTGATGGCGACCTGGTCGCAGGATGGTGGCGAGTAGGCGCCCGCCATCATGGCCAAGCCCTGGTGGTAGGCCTCGAACTGGGGGCTGTTCAGGGTGATGGTGCCGGTGGCCACGATCGTATATGGACCACCGGTCAGACCCGGGCCCTGATGGGTGACGTCGCCCTGGACGAAGTGGATCCCAGGCCCAGCGTCCCGGATGTCGGATCCCTTCACGCTCCCGGTGTGCAGGTGATACATGTCGCCCTCCTGCAGAGCGATCGGCGATCCCGGGAGGAAGTCCGAGATCTGGAAGGAGATGGGGTATTCGAGGTTGAGCTTGGGAACCCCCTGGATCACCTGCCATGCGTTGGAGGTCCCGGAAGCGGTCGCGGTTCCCAGGATGTTGTATGCACCGTTCACCGTCAGATTGCCGTCGGAGTGCACGTCGGCGTCGATCTGTTGGGACCCTCCACCGTTCCACTCCATGTCGCCGGCGCTGTAGACGAAGCCCCTGACGTCGGCCTGACCACCCTTGACCAGCAGACACCCAGGATGTGGACCTTTGGCGAACATCGCTGCCGGACCACTCGAGGCACTTCGGTTGCATGCGGCCGTGGCCTCACTGACCACGGTCATATCGTCGACGCCAAGGATCTTGGCGAAGCCGGTTGGCTGGGTCGTTGTCACCTCTGCCCGGAATTCACCGTGATAGGTCGAAGGCGTCACCTGAGTAATCGTGACGTCGCCAGCGTCGTAGCCGTTGGCCACCGCAGTCTGAACCCCATGGGCGATCGGGTCGGAGAGGTTCGAGCAATATGCCCACGCCGCTGCCAGCGCAGCGTTGTCGGCTGCATTCTGAGTGCCCCGGCGCGAGTTGTACGCGGCACCGCCGTCGAGCGCCAGACCCACTACTCCGACCAACACCATGAGCACGAGCGCGGTGAGGATGAGGGCGGCTCCCCTCTCCTCCCCAATGACTCGTATCTCCGCCCGCGTGCGAATCGAACCGACGCTCATGTCAAGCACTCCCCACTGAACACCTGTCCTACATGTTCTCTGGTCAAGTCGAGATGCCCGCCGAGCATCCAGCCGATCAATGGTGTCACCAGCGGCATCCGATACGTCACTCTGACCGCGATCTTCTTGCCGCCGACGAGATCACCCGAGAGGTCGGGTGTCCCCTCGGGACAAGTGACCTCGATCGTCGCCACAGTCAGGTCCGGATTGTCTGTGGTGGCGATCACCCGTTCCCTGATCTCGTTCTGATCGGACGGCCGGTAGGAGGCGAACATCGCCCCTTCCTGGGCGGCGTCGTGAACGGCGATGCGCGTGAGGTAGGCGCGACCGAGATCGATGATCCCCGCCGTGAGGACGAAGAGGAAGATTGCGACGAAGGCCATCTCCACGACGGACGCCCCCCGCTCCCGCGTCGATCCCATCCGGCGTTCACGCATCGACGATCGTTCATTCATCGACAATCGTCCTGAAGATGGTTCGAGACTGCTCGGCCTCGAACTCGATGCCGTTCAAGAGACCTCCAATCAAAGGGATCGTCGAACTGAAGGGACGGGAGACCACGACCCGAATGCGATCTCCGGTGGCTACAACGTCGTCAGTTGGAGCCGGGCCACCCTGACAGTCGGCATAGACCGCGGTTCCCTCCCCCTGGTCGAAGAAGATCCTGATGTCGCCGTCCTCCAGGTTGGCCATGACAGCACGTTGTTTCGCAACCTCGCGTATCTCGGCGCAGTCGGCGAAGTTGGGGACGTCATCGAGGTTGCGGTCGCCAATGGTGGTGCCGAAGCGAGCCCCCTCGCGAGCTGCGGTGTTGAGGGCGATATGGGTTGCGACGAGCCGGCCGAACTCGAACACGCTGAAGATCAGCAACAGGAGCAGCGGCATGATGATTGCGAACTCAACGAGGCTCGCCCCGCGCTCCTCACCCCTCCGCGAGCGCGCGAAGGGCGCGTTCTTGGCCTCCCTAGCCCTCATATCCCCGTAATCGGCATTCAGGTCGAAAGGGATACGGGTCGATGACACTTATGTCTGCTTAACCCCGAATGGACTAGACCTCACACTGGGAGACCCGTCGCTACGGGCGGTGGCGGTCCTAACCTGGCGCCAAGGGGAGACGGGAACTCAGTGGTTCAGCTTCGTGATCGCGTCGGCCTCCTCGGCCGGCCTAATCGAATCGAGCGAGCCCGTCGCGGCGATGAGGCCGCATGGGGCGAGATCTATCGCGAGTTGGCCGGTCCCGTCACCGGATACCTGGCGGGCCTGGGAGTCACCGACGCCGAGGACATCGCCGGCGAAGTCTTCCTGCAGGTTGCCCGCGACATCCACAAATTCGAGGGGACCGAGTCGTCGTTCCGTTCGTGGGTGTTCGTCATCGCCCACCGCCGTGCCATC
>DATGPZ010000069.1:0-64564 GCA_035304485.1 Acidimicrobiia bacterium
TCCGCCAATCCTCTGGGTATGAAGTGGTGGATGACCGAGTTCGAGTAGTAGGAGGCCCGCAGCTTCTCCTCACGTTCCATCCACCACACGGTTCGATCTCGAGCCGTGAGTGACGAGACGAGTCGATGGTCTTCCATCAGCGACAGGGTGGCGACGACGGTGTCGGGGTCGGTCGGCAGCCGGGCCACGGTGGTGGGGATTCCTCGCCGGTCGATGTAGTCGGCCAGAACGGCGGCGGAGCGGGCGATGGCCGCGGCGTCGCGAGCCTCGCCCCGAGCGTCCAGCAGGACCGTGGCTACCAGGGCGGTGGGCGTGACCGGAGTGGCGAGACCGATCCTGTACATCACCTCCAGACCCAGGCGCTGGACGGCGTCGTCGCCACTCCCGAGGTTGCGGCTGACGGAGATCGGCTCGGCGAAGCGTATGTGGATGTCCCCGTAGCGCCTCCGCAGGTTGCGGGCGAAGCGAAGGGCCCACGAGAAGCTCTCTTTCTCCTTGGTGCCGCCGGTCGCCTCGTTGACATAGGCCCCGATCTCTTGGATCTGGTCGTATGCGATCGAGATGGGCAGGAGATAGATCTCGTCGGTCTTTCCTCGCCGCCACGAATCGACCACCCAGGACAGCAGACCGAACCGGGGCGGCCGCAGCTTCCCGGTGCGGGAGCGGCCACCTTCCATGTACCACTCCAGGGGAAACCGTCTCTCGATCAGGTAGTCGATGTAGGTACGAAGGACGAATTTGTAGAGGTCGTTGCCACGGAAGGTTCGGCGAATGAAGAAGACGCCAGTGCGACGCACCAGCGGTCCAACCGGGAAGAAGTTCATGTTGATCCCGCCGGCGGTGTGGTTGGGCGGAAGATCGTTCTCCCAGAGGATGAACTGGAGGGAGAGACGGTCGAGGTTGGACTTGTGGGAGGGCAGGAACACCAGCGGGTGGTCGCTCCCCAGGCGGGCGATCTCCTCCAACTGGCCTGGGTCGTAATGGATGCCGCCGTAGCCCTGGCGGATGACCCAGTGGATCAGGTTGGCGATGAGATCGATCAGGTAGGCGCTGTGGCTGGCGGCGATCTCACGCAGGTAGTAGCGGGCCCGCCGCACGGCCCGAGAGGGTGATAGGCCCCGCTCGTCGCCCAGGCGGCGGGCCTCCGACGTGAAATGAGGGCTGTCGAGGATGTCTTCCGCCAGAAAGCGGGGGATCTTGTAGCGGTTGCCGCGCTCGGTCCTCTCAGCCCGATCGAGCACGAGATGCGCTCGCCGGGCGACGAAGTCGATCAGGGGGGGTGGGGTGTCGGCCTTCTGGTGGGCATCCACCATCTCCTCGGGTCCTGCCCCGTCTCCGACCACGATCCGAACGCGGTCAGGAGCGATGGCGAGGATCAGGTAGTCGCGGAACCAACGCGGATCGCGGGGATCGCCCAGCTTGAGCAGGTCGACCCATGAGACGGTTCTGCGACCGTGCCTCTCCGAGGGCATCCACACCACCCGGAGCGGGACCAGCCACCAGCGATCCCCTCCCGACAGCACCCCGGCGAGCTCGGGGTCTGTCGTCCGGCTGGGACGACGGATTCTCGAAGGAGACAGGCGGAGGGTGCGGGCCCGGGCCGGATAGCAGCGCTCGACCCACGTCTGCAACAGGGTCTCTTCCAACCCGGTCGAGGCGTCGAGGAGGAACACCGGCTCCCTGCCGGGAGGTATCTCGGGGCACGAAGGCTCGAACGGCAGACGAACTTTGGAGATCCCGACGAGGTCGGCCAGCGAGCGCATTGGGACTCGATCGTACCGACGAGCTCGAGGGCTCGCCGCCCTATGCTCGCCGGGATGCGAACCGTGGTACAGAGGGTTTCCCGAGCCGAGGTCACGGTGGCGGGGCGGTCGGTGGGCCGGATAGGCACCGGGCTCCTCGTCCTGGTGGGGGTCACCCACGACGACACCGAGACGGATGCCGTGGTCCTGGCGGACAAGCTCGTCGGGCTCCGGATCTTTCCTGACGACGATGGGGCGATGAACCGAGCATCGACCGAGGTGGGGGGCGAGATGCTGATCGTCAGCCAGTTCACCCTGTATGGCTCCGCCCGCCGGGGAAAACGTCCGTCGTTCACCGACGCCGCACCACCGGAACGAGCCGAGGGTCTGATCGAGACGATGGTCGACCGGGTCCGCCAGTTGGGTGTCCGTTGCGAGACCGGCCAGTTCGGGGCCCGGATGGAGGTCGAGTTGGTCAACGACGGCCCGGTGACCCTCCTGCTCGAGACCAGGGCCGGCAGGATCTCATGACGGTCGACGTCGCGTGTCGGCTAGGTGCTTGGGCGTCATGACCAGCGTCTGACCGGCTGCCATCGCCAAGAGGGAGGCCGGGTCGCCGATGAGTCCCGTCCGCATCGAGCGCTCGATGATTGCACCGACGGCCGCCATCGCCACGTAGACGGCGAGGGTCAGAAGCGAGGCGGGCCCACTCCGCCTCCACACGGCCACGCTCACGGCGATCACGAGTACCAGGACGCCCGCCAGGAGCGGTGAGGCCGCCAGCACCGACCCGGCGGTGATACCGAGGCCCTTGCCGCCCCGGAAGCGATACCAAGGGTTGTAGACGTTTCCGAGGGTGGCACCGATTCCGGCCAGCGCCGCCTCCGGCCCTCCCAGGCTCGCACCGAGCGCAACGGCGGCCGCCCCCTTCGACATCTCGACCACGAGAACCGCCGCACCGAGCAGCGCCCCACCCGAGCGGAAGGCGTTGTTGGCTCCCGGGTTGCCCGACCCTTCCCTCCTGAGGTCTATTCCCCGCAATCGCGCGATCCAGTCGGCCGTGGGAACCGAGCCGATCAGGACACCCGTCGCCGCCGCCAACAGCCAGGTCACGGTCCATTCTCCTCCAGCCAGGCGCGTCCGGCAGCACAGAATCGCTGGAAATCGCAGTTCCGACACGCGGGCGAGGGCGTCGGCTCGAAGTCGTCGTCGATGATCGCCCGGCCGATGGACTCCAGTCGATCCTGCGCCCGCGACAGCCATTCGGCGTCGACGTCCCGGCGGTCGACGTCGACACCGTCTCCCAGATAGACGAAGGAAGCGGCGAGCCCTTCGGGTGGGCGAGGGCCGAAATCCACCGACCGGATTGCAACGGCATAGGCCTGCAACTGGACTTCCAGCCAAGGATCGCTGCGCCGTCGTCCGGTCTTGAAGTCGACGATCTCCCAGCCCTCTTCACGAGTCGGGTAGACCGCGTCGATCCTGCCACGGACCCTGATTCCGCTGGACAACGGCAGTTCGAAGGCGGATTCGACCAGGACCGGTCTCGTCGAGGCGTAGGGGGAGGACAGGTACGCGGCGAAGGGGTCGGTCTTGGGTTCGGCGCGGTCGGCTTCCACCATGTCGTAGGACTCGGGGTCGAACTCGACCAACGGCACTCGCCCGAGGGAATGGAGTTCGATCCGGCGATGGATGTCGGCGCCCCGGCGCGCCGCCGGCGACGGACGGCGGGGTAGGGGATCCACTTCCGTCCAGTAGTAGCGGCGAGGGCAGGCGGCGAAGGTCACCAGGCCCGTGACGGAAGTGACGGGGGCGGCCTCTGGCCGGGCCACGGTCGGTACCTGCTCCAACTCGAACAGGCGTTGCTGGATCGTCGACGACCAGTCTTCGACCTGGTGGGTGACGCCCCGCGCCTCTGCGAGGGTCTCCACGTGGGACGGATCCGCCAGGGCCGCCCGGACTGCCGCCGCCCAGCCGTCCGGGAACAGGGGATCGGGGGCGGGTTCGCGGTCTGGTGCGCGCAGGATCTCGGGCCGCTCTGCCAGAGGAGCCTGGCCGAGGTCGTCGGTGAAGGGCAGACCGGCGATCAGCTCGAATAGAGGGCTGGGCGTGGCCGGCCGCTGGTTGGGGACCGGCACCCCGTACCAGTGAGAGCCCGTGACGAAGAGTCGATGCCGAGCCCGGGTGACCGCGACGTAGGCCGTGCGCCATTCTTGGCGCAGATGGCGGTCGCGGAGGATGTCGGTGGCCAGCTTGGGGTCGGTGGCCCCGTCGAACGGAGGAGGAGTGTCCCGGCGTAGTTCGTGCGGCAGCCATTGGGGGCGGGTGTAGGGGTTCTCGAAGCCGGAGGACCGGCTCGGGAAGTTGCCTTGGCTCACCGCGGGGATGAAGACGACATCCCACTCCAGCCCTTTCGAACGGTGCACCGTCAGCAGTGCGACCGCGTCCTCGCCGGAGAGTCTGGCCGCGTCCAACTCGTCGGCGGGGTTCTCCTCCATCAACTCGAGGTGGGCGAGGAACGCGGCCAGGGAGGGGCGCCCTTCGAGAGGGCTCCACTCCTCGGTGAGATCCAGGAACCGGTAGAGGTTGAGGCGCGCCGACAGGCGTCCGGCGGGAGACATCGCCTCTACCTCCTTCCAGGCGCCGGTCACTTCGAGGATCGCCCGGGCCAGTTCGGCGAGAGTGTCTCCGTGCGCTACCTCCAAGAGTGTCCGGAACTCTCTTCGGAAGCGCTCCAGGGCTCGTCTCGCTCGGCCGGACGAGCCTTCGACGTCCTCGAGGTTCTCGATCGCCTCCAGCATGGTGTGTGCAGGTAGGCCCTCGTGGTCCAAGTCCGTCTCTTCGCCTGGGCGACTGGCCCAGCGGGACAAGTGGGCCAGGTCACCCAATCCGAGGCGATATCGAGGTCCGGTGAGGATGCGGAGCAGGGCGGGACCGTCTTCGGGCGAGTGCAGGACTCTCATCCATGCCCGCACGTCGGCGACTTCCGGCACAGAGAGCAGTCCGCCCAGGTTCGCCACCTCGATGGGGATCTCGCGTTCGGTGAGGGCGTCGTGGACCAGGGCGACGTGGCGGTTCTTCCGGAACAGGATCGCGATCTCCCGCCACGGAACGCCCTCCTGATGGAGGCGCAGGACGCGGTCGGCGATCCAGTCGGCTTCGGCCACTGCGTCAGCCGCCCAGTGGACGGCGACCGAGCCGGTGCCGGCTCCGGGCAGGGCTTCCAGGTCCTCTCCGCCACCCTCGATCTGACGTCGAATCTCGTTGGCAGTGGCCACGATCAACCGGTCGGAGCGACGATTCAGGGTCAGCGACAGCTCCCGTGCCGGGCGACCATCCCCATGGGGGAAGTGATGGATGAACTCATGGAAGTTGTCGGGTGTCGCCCCCCGCCATTCGTAGATCGTCTGATCCGTGTCGCCCACCGCCACCACCGGGAAACCATCGCCGAAGAGGCTCTGGAGCAGGATCCGCTGGGCGGGGTTGGTGTCCTGGTACTCGTCGAGTAGCACCACCCGGAACCTCGAACGAATGCGCGTGGCCACGTCGGGATGGCGAGTCAGGAGCGTGACGGCGGCCGATATCAAGTCGGAGTAGTCGACCACCCCGAGCCGTCGCTTCTCTGCTCGGTAATCTCCCCAGGCGGCCAGCAACTCGAGCCGCTCCGGCCACGGCTCGGCGTCCTCGGCGAGCGAGACGAGGTCGTTGGGGTCGACGAGGTGGTCCTCCAGGGCGGCCCCGAATCGTTGGACCTTGTCGACCGAGCCCACCCAGGTCGCATCCAGGTGGCGGAACTCCCGCCGCTGGAGGACGTCGTAGAGGATCTGGCGGGCGAAAGTCGGAGTGATGACGGGTGTCTCTCTCTCGATGCCGGCCAGCGCGCCGAACTCCCGGACGAGTGAGGCGGCGAAACCGTGATAGGTGTGTACTTCCGCTTCGCGTCCGGGACCGGCGACGTCGGCCAGAATCGACCGAATGCGGTCGGCCAGCTCCGATGCGGCCTTGTTGGTGAAGGTGATGCCGAGGATCTCCTCGGGTGGTGTCCCGTCCTCCACCAACGAGCGAACATAGAGGGCGACGGTGGTGGTCTTGCCCGTCCCGGCGCCGGCGGAGATGCGCAGGGGGCCGTCGCGGTGGGCGAGGACCGCCGCCTGCTCAGGAGTGGGCGTGATCATCGGTATGCCTCCCTCCCGTCGGGCCACGCCGGGCACACGTCCCGGAACTGGCATCGCTCACAGTGGGCGCCGACCCGGGGAGTCCAATCTTCTTCGAGGATCCCCGTGGCCACTTCCTCGAGTGTCTGGCGCACCTCGTCGAGGTTCTCCATCTCGAAAGGGAAGATCTTGCGGCGTTCGGCCAGGGGGTACCACAGTTCGGCGGCCACGGGTCGGCCGTGAGCGGTCATCTCCGGGGAAGCGGCCGCCGCCAGCAGGTAATAGCCGAGTTGAAGCGAGCGGGCCGCTTCCTTGAGGGTCGGTGGGCTCTTCGAGGTCTTGTAGTCCACGATCCGGAGCCCGGCGTCGACGCGGTCGATTCGATCAGCCCGGCCGACCCATTGGACTCCGCCGAGTTCCATGTCGAGCGGAGCCTCTACGGCCACCGGCGTTCCCTGTCGCCCGGGCCAATCGGCATACATTCCGACGAGGAGAGTGGCGGCGCGCCGGTACCACGCCTGGTCGTACGCAGGTGGTCCGAAGGGGGGATGCCGCTCCCACACCGCCTCGAGGTGACGGAGCGCCGTCTCGATGTCTCCGTGGCTGCGACCGGACTCGACGGCCTCCAACTCGGTCTCCTCCAGGACCTCATGGACGATCGACCCGAACCGGAGATAGGGGGAGTCGACCTCGATCGCCCTGAGGCGACGCTCGAGTACGTAGCGACGCGGGCACTGGTCGTAGGAGGTCGCCTGGCTGGGGGATAGGCGGATGGGCCCGTCCAGCACGCCAGTATCGGGACCTGGGTCCGGCACGCCGGCGTAGCCGGACGGGTCCCAGGCGGGGTAGGCCGTGAGCGTCCGGAGGGCCGCCAACCTCGCCGCTTCCGGGGCAGCCGGGTCCAACAGGAGACGCCGGAGCTGGGCCTCGGCGGCCGAAACCGTGAGAGGGTCGAAGAGCCGGTCGTCGTTTGGGGGAGGGCTCGTCACCTCCTCGAAGCTGTCCAGGCCGGCCGCTGCGAGCATGAAGCGGGAAGGACGCCGTTCCCCCTCGTCGATTCCGGCGAGAGTGGCGGTCCACACCACACGTCGTCGGGCGCGGGTGGTGGCGGTGTAGGCGAGGCGGCGTTCCTCCTCGAGATGGAGGCGGGCGCGGGTGGCCCCGTCTGTGAGCCCGTGCCCCGAGAGGAGCTGAGGCTGGAGCAGTCGGGCCACTCGCCGGGTGTCGGGAAAGACGCCGTCGACGGCGTCGGCAACGAACACGACTTCGAACTCCAGCCCTTTCGCCTGGTGGAGCGTGGTCACGACCAAGCCCTCCGATCGGCTGATCCTGAGCAGGGGCGCGGCCTCGAAGTCGCCCGAGAGGGAGGCCTCCAAGGACTCGGCGAGGCTGATGGTGGGGTCTCGCTCCGTCTGGCGCTCCAGCATCCGCGAGAAGGAGTGCCAGGCTCGGCGGTAGTCGGCGCGGGTGGGGTCGTTGACCAGTGCTTCCAGACCGGGCATGCGGTCCCAGGCATGCCAGAACCCGTCCACGGCCGGCATCTCGGTCGCCCAGGAGGTGTCCTCCAGGAGCTCGGCGAGCCCAGCGGTATCGACTGGCGCATCTCCCAGGGCGGCTGGCCACGCCAGGCCTCGGCGGCGCCGGGTGCGGGTGAGCTCCCGCTCGGCAGCGAGAGACATGCCGACGGCGGGGCCGAGAAGCAGTCGCCGGAGCGCCAGATCCCGGTCGGGTGTCCCTTCGGGGGACGTTGCGGCAACGACGGTGTCGTGGAACAACCGGATGGCCGGGTGGTCGACCAGGCGGACGTCGGGTCGATCGTGGGGAATCGCCCGACGATCGAGAGCTCGGGACAGCTCGGGCAGCAGGTGGCGTGTGGACCGGACCAGGACCGCGATGGAGGTGAGCGGCAGCCCTTCGGAGTGCCAGAGCCGTTCCACTTCTCCTGCGATCCACTCGGCCTCCGCAGAGCGTTGATCGAAGGTATACACCTCGACCCCGCCATCGTGGTCGGCGGGCACAGGTGCGGGGCCGAAGCTCGGAGGATTGGCGGCCACCAGCCGGTGGGCCGACGCCAGGATCGCGGCCGGGACCCGGAAGGAACGCCCGAGCACGTAGACCCGGCCCCGCGCCTCGGACACCTCGTGGCGGAAGTCCTGGACGTTGCCGGGCTCGGCGCCGCGAAAGGAGTAGATCGACTGGTTGGGATCACCAGCCACCGTGAGGTTCCCGCTCCGAGCGGCGAGGCGGGCCAATCGAGCCTGGGCGGGTGACGTGTCCTGATACTCGTCGACGATCACGTGGGAGAATCCGGGATCGGTGGAGGAGAGGATCTCGACCGCTTCCGCCACCAGGAGGCCGTAGTCGATCTTGCCGGCCTCGCGCAGGGCGGCCCGGTAGCGGTCGAGGAACGCGGGGAGCGCCCGCCAGTCGGCCCGCTCCCGCGCCATCTCGCCGAGACGCAGTGGGTCGATCAGGCGCTCATGGCATCGCATCACGAAATCGGCGACTTCGGCGGCGAGGGTCGAGCTGGTCAGGAGCGGGCGGAAGGTCAGCGGCCACTCGGTCGGCTCCTCCTGGGCCAGGAGCCGTGACACGAAACGCACCTGTTCCGGGCCGGTGAGCAGGATCGGGACGGATCTCCCCTCCGAGAAGTGGTGTTCCTCCAGAAGACGGTGCGCGAAAGAGTGGAAGGTGGTGGCGCCGGCTCCGCCCAGAGGCCGGTCGAGACGGTGGGCGATGCGAGCATCGAGTGCGGCCGCCGAACGCCGCGAGAACGAGAGGATGAGTATGTCGCTTCCGGGGACGCCGGTCTGGAGCAGATGGGCGGCCCGACGCGCCAGGAACTCGGTCTTGCCCGTGCCAGGACCGGCCAGGACGAGCTGGAGGCCGGCCGTGTCGGCGATGGCCTCCTCCCAGTCATCCGGCCCGAGGAGGGTGGTGGCCTGCGAGGTGGGGAGAGTCATGTGCAGGAGCGGGAGAAAGCCCGTGGTCGTGTGATTTGGGTTAGCGTGATCCGTAGACCGCTCGATCGTGAGGAAGGATGAAGGACGAAGCCAGCATGCTGGAGTGGGAGTCTCCCATGTACCGGGAGGCGGTGGCGCAGTTCGACCACGTGGCGCGTCTGATGGGGCTCGACGACAACGTCACGGAGCGTCTGCGCTTCCCTCAGAAGGCGACCGTGGTCACCTTCCCGTTCCGACACGATACCTACGAGGACGTGGACACACTCTTCGGGTACCGGGTCCAGCATCTGACGACGATGGGCCCGACCAAGGGCGGGATCCGCTTCGCTCCCGACGTCAACCTGGGTGAGGTGAGCGCCCTGGCGATGCTGATGACCTGGAAGTGCGCAATCGTGGGCGTCCCGTTCGGTGGCGCCAAGGGGGGAGTGAGAGTCGACCCGATGGCGCTGTCCCGGGCCGAGCTGCAGCGGGTGACCCGCCGCTTCACCATGGAGATCATCAACGTCATCGGCCCCGACACGGACATCCCTGCGCCTGACATGGGCACCAACGAGCAGGTGATGGCCTGGCTGATGGATACCTATTCCCAGCACAAAGGTCATGCGGTGCCGGCCGTAGTCACCGGCAAGCCACCCGCTCTCGGCGGCAGCGTTGCCCGGCGCGAAGCTACCGGCCGGGGCCTCATGTTCCTGTTGCCACAGGCGGCACATCACGTGGGCATGGACGTGTCGGGAGCCCGAGTGGCGATCCACGGGTTCGGGAACGTGGGCCGGTATGCGGCCGTGGCGGCCGCCGAGATGGGCTGTCGGGTGGTGGCCGTGTCGGACATCACGGGCGCCATCCACGACCCCGATGGTCTCGACGTGGCGGACGTCGGCAAATGGGTGGACGAGAAGCGTTACCTCGAGGGGTATCCGAACGCCGATCACATCGATGGGCCCGACCTCTTCCGGCTTCCGTGCGACTTGCTGGTCCCAGCTGCCCTCCAGGGGGTCATAACCAAGGAGAACGCCCCTGACATCCAGGCCAAGATCATCATCGAAGGGGCCAACAACCCGACCAACCTCGATGCCGACGAGATCCTGCGCGAGCGAGGCGTCTTCATCGTTCCCGACATCCTCGCCAACGCCGGGGGAGTGACGGTCAGTTACTTCGAGTGGGTCCAGGACGTCCAGAAGTACTTCTGGTCGGAGAACGAGATCGTGGGTCGGCTCCGCGAGATCATGACCCGGGCGTTCGACGATGTTCTCCAGATCGCCAATGCGGAAGGCGTCGATATGCGCACCGCGGCGCTGATCAAGGGGATCCGTCGGGTCGCCGACGCCAAGCTCGTCCGGGGCATATTCCCCTGACTCAGGCGAAGGCGGGACAGATCTCACGAAAGCTGCACCAATTGCAGAGGCGCCCTGGTCGGGCGGGAAAGCGGTCGGTGGCGAGAGCATCCTCGATTCGCTCCCACAGGGCGTGGAGTTGGCGTTCGACACCGTCCAACTGGCGATCGTCGATCGGCTGGCGGTAGAGAGTGGGCCCGTTGAGATAGAGGAGGCGGATCTCGGCCGGTGTCTCCTGGTGGAGGCGGCGAACCAGTAGGGCATAGATCTTGAGGGCGAAGAACGCCCCGAAGGCGTATCGCTCGGGTGGGGCCTTGCCGGTCTTGTAGTCGGTGATCACCAGCCGGCCGTCTTCGCCCCGGTCGATACGGTCGAGGATCCCGTGGATGACGATTCCACCCAGATCCTCTTTGAGCTCCTCCTCCCGACCGAGAGGCGCCAACCGGGCCGGGTCCTCCAGCAGGAAGTAGTTGAGGAGGAGCCCCATCGATTCGAGGCCCCATGCTCGCTCCGCTTCGACGGTGGGGAACAGCTCTTCGTACTCCTCGAGGCCTCGCAGCTCGGTCCAAGCCTGTCGGAAGAGCTCCGAGAGCCGGCGCGGTGTGCGCTCGGGGGCTGGGAGGTCGAAGAGTCGTTGGAGGGCGAGGTGGGCAGTCGTTCCGCGCGCCTGATGGACGGTGGTCGGTTCCGGGATTCGCTCCACCGTCCGGAAGGCGTAGAGGCGAGGGCAGGTCTTGAAGTCTCCCGCCCGACTGGGGGAGAGCGTCTCGAGTCGAGCCGTGATCTCAACGGTCATCGACCGGGACCCTACCGCAGGGGAATGACAAGGTTGTAGTTTCCGACCTGCCGGGGGGAGAAAGTGAGAAACCCCGAGGGAGCCTCGACCGAAGTCTCGACCCTCTCGGGGTTCTCGTTCCCACACAGGCTCTCGAGCCGAGGCTCGAACTCCCGGGTGGGAGCGGCCACCGAAGTGGCCAGTGCGACCTTCCGGCCGCTGGACCCCCGTCTCCGAGGACCCCTGGTCTTTCCGGGCCGTGGGCCGAAGCCTCCGGTCCGGGCGGACCTTCCGGTCCCACCCGAAGGTGGTGCCGGGCCCTACCGAGAGTTGCCTCCCGGTGGAGCGCTGTGGGGTCTCCCCCAACAGCGATCCGAAAGCTAATGGTGGGTATCCGTCAGATGCAAGAGAAAGTGCAGGTTGATTTTCGCGAGCGGTTACCTGTTTTTCGCGTGGATTTGTAGACGATGGCGCTGCTCGGCGGATCGCGAAAACAATCCTTCGATTTCGCTTGACGTCCCGGTGAGACCTCCCTAACTTGCCGTTCACCGGATCGGGGGAAACCCCGGAACGGAGTCGCAGAGGCCGAGAGGCGCTGCGAGAGGTCTGTCGGAGACCGATCTCTTCGGAGATCGGAGTGCGAGAGACCCGGAGGCCCCGAGGGGGCGAGTGCTTGCACTTCGCTTTCTCGGGGTCTTCCGCGTTCGGGCCCTTTCTCGGCGTCGAGACGGCGATCCCCGGGCGGGTAGGTATACGCTTGCCCGCATGGGTTACCCGAAGCGGCTGTTGGACGACGACGAAGTCGTCGTGAAGGAATTCCGCCCGCACTGGAGTCGGATCATCAAGGAGATCCTGCTCAGCATCGCCGTGGGGGTGGTGCTGGTCCTCGTGGGAGTGGTGCTCGATCTCCCGCAGAGAGGCTGGATAATCGCTGCTATCGCCGTGATCTGGTTCGTCCTGGTCATCCGGGGGTTGCTGTCCTGGTACCTCACCCAGCATGTGATCACCAACGAGCGGGTGATCTATCGGGCCGGCATCTTCTCCCGGGAGGGAAAGGAGATACCCCTCGAGGTCATCAACGACGTTTCGTTCTCGCAGCGCTTCTGGGAGAGGCTCGTTCGTTCGGGCGACCTGCTGATCGAGTCGGCGGGCGAGCTCGGTCAGAGCCACTACCGGGACATTCCTCATCCTGAGGAGACCCAGAGCCTCATCTACCAGGTCCGCGAGGACCGGATGCTCGCCCTGCAGGGTGGCTCGGCCACCACCATCACCCGCGCCCAGCAACTCGAGATCCTGGCGCGGCTCCATGCCGAGGGCCGATTGACCGACGAAGAGTTCGAACAGGAGAAGAGGGCCCTGACGGAAGGAGCGAACTGATGCCGCACATGCAGGACGATTTTCCGCTGCTGCTTTCCACCCTTTATCAGCAATCCGTCGACATCTATCCGAATCAAGAGGTCGTTTCGGTCGGGTCTGACCGTCGGATCGAGCGTGCCACCTATGCCGAGACAGACGAGCGGATCCGTCGCCTGGCGGCCGCCGTCGCCGAGCGCCTGGAGGTTCCGGTGGGCGGCGCGGTGGGGACTTTCGCCTGGAACAACCTCCGCCACCACGAGCTGTACTGGGCGCTGGCCAACACAGGTCGAATCTGCCACACGATCAACATCAGGCTCTTTCCCGACCAGGTCACCTACATCGTCAACCACGCCGAGGACCAGGCGGTGTTCGTGGATCCCGACCTGGTGCCGCTGCTCGCTCCCATCGCGGATTCCTTCGATTCGGTTCGCCATTTCATCGTCATGGGTCCCGAAGCGGACGAGCGTCTCCCGAACTCGGTGGCCTACGAGGATCTGATCGAGGGAGTCGACGGCGTGGAGGAGTGGCCGCTCTTGGACGAGAGGTCCCCGATGATGTTCTGCTACACCTCGGGAACCACCGGAAACCCCAAGGGGGTCGCCTACACGCAGCGCTCCACCTACCTCCACACCATCTCCAACCTGGCCAACTTCCCGATCAGCCCGGAGGACAACGTCTTGCCGGTCGTGCCGATGTTCCACGCCGCCGCCTGGGGGTATCCGTTCATGGCCGTGGCCCGGGGTGCCAAGCTGACCTACCCCGGGCCCGACCTGACGCCCGAGGGGCTGGTCCGACTCTTCACCGAGGAGAGGGTGACCTTCTCGGCTGGAGTGCCCACGGTTTGGATCGGCGTGCAGAAATACCTGGAGGCGAATCCCGACGCCGACGTGTCGACCCTCCGGTCGTTCCTCTGTGGCGGGTCGGCCGTGCCCCGCTCACTGATCGATTGGTTCGGTCGGGAGAAGGGAATCCTCGTACAGCAGGGCTGGGGGATGACAGAGACCAACCCGGTGGCTTCGGTGGCGAGCCTCAAGCCCTCCATGTCCGACTGGGACTGGGAACGCCAGCTCGACTACCTGGAGACGGCCGGCCTCCCGATCCCGGGTCTGCAGGTCAAGATCGTCGACGAGGACGGAAACCCGTTGCCCCACGATGGAGAGGCATTCGGGGAGCTGCTGATTCGAGGGCCATGGGTGGCGGGGGAGTACTACCGCGATCCTCGCTCGCCGGAGTCGTTCGAAGACGGGTGGCTCCGCACCGGTGACGTGTGCAAGATCGATCCCGAGGGCTACATCCGGATCACCGATCGGGCCAAGGACCTGATCAAGTCTGGTGGAGAGTGGATCAGCTCGATCGACCTGGAGAACACCCTGATCGGCCATCCCGGCGTGGTCGAGGCCACCGTGGTCGGGCTGAAGCACGAGCGCTGGCAGGAGCGGCCGGTGGCATTCGTCGTTCCGGTCGCCGATGCCGCGCCGCGAGAAGAGGATCTCAAGGAGTATCTGGCTGGCCGGCTGGCGTCGTGGTGGGTCCCCGATCGGATCGTGTTCGTGGACGAGATTCCCAAGACGGGGACCGGCAAGTTCGACAAGAAGGTGGTGCGGGATCGCTACGCCGACTTGCTGCTGTGAGCGACTGGCCGGCTACTGGACCTCGACCAGCTCGCCCGAGGTGATGTCCAGCACGTACTCCTTGCCGCTGCGGGAGTCGGCGATCCAGCGGGCCAGACGGGCGCCGCTCTGGCGTACCAGCCACCAGGCGTAGTCCTCGCTGGCGGCGAAGGCCGCCCGGGCGGCTCGGGCCGCTTCGACCGCCTCGGCCTCGTCGTCGAACACGCCGATCACACGTTCTTCCGGCGGCTCGGTCGGCTGCGCGTGCCGGTCGATGAACTCCATGGCCTCGAACATCCCAGTTGCCCCTTTTGCCTTTCAACAATCTAGTCGCGCCACTCCCGACATCCAGCCGTCTGGGCAACTGGTCTTTGCTTCTATCCTCGACCTCCGGATGAGTTCCCTCCACGCCAACTGGGGCTGGGTGACCGTGGCCATCACCGGCCTCGTGGGACTGTGGGGCCTGCTCCTCGCTTGGCGGGGACACGACCCGACCCGATCCTTCTGGGTCGGGGTGGGGGTGGCGATGGGGGTGACGATCATCCAGGTGGCCCTGGGCGTGTTTCTGGTGGCCGGAGAGGGGCGGGAGGGCGGCGACCAGCACGTCTTCTACGGGTTCGTCATCGCTTTCACTCTGGCCTTCGCCTACATCTACCGGGCCCAGCTGGCCCGCAAGCCGGCCCTCTACTACTCGGCCCTGCTCCTGTTCGTGATGGGGCTGGCACTGCGGACCATCGCCACGGCGGGTGTCGATTTCTGACAAGATGACGAGCCAGGAGGATCGAATGCTGCTCGAAGACAAGAAACTGCTCATCACCGGTGTCCTCACCGACGACTCGATTGCATGGCATGCCGCCCGCATCGCACAAGAAGAGGGAGCCGAGATCGTCTGCACCGGGTTCGGGCGGGGCATGCGCCTCACGCAGCGCTCCGTGCAGCGCCTCCCCGATCCGCCCGACGTGCTCGAGCTCGACATCAACGACGGCGCCCAGGTGGAGTCCCTCCAGGACGAGCTGCGGTCGAGGTGGGGACGGGTCGACGGGGCTCTCCACGCCATCGCCTATGCCCCCGATGACGCCCTCGGCGGCAACTTCTTGTCCACCCCGGCAGAGTCGGCCCAGACGGCCTTCGTCACCTCGGCCTTCTCATACAAGACCCTGGCAGTGGCGCTGCAGCCGCTGATGGAGGCAGCCGGTGGCGGCAGCCTGGTCACCCTCGACTTCGACAACCGTCAGGCCTGGCCGGCCTACGACTGGATGGGCGTTGCCAAAGCCGCCCTCCAGGCCGTCACCCGCTACCTGGCGCGGGACCTGGGCCCGTCCGGCATCCGAGTCAACGCCGTCTCGGCCGGCCCCCTCGGAACGGTGGCGGCCAAGTCGATCCCGGGTTTCTCCACATTCGATCGGGTGTGGAAGCAGCGGGCACCACTCGGGTGGGACCCTTCCGACCCTGATCCGGTGGGGCGCATGATCTGTGTGCTGCTGTCGGATTGGGCGCCGATGACCTCAGGCGAGGTGATCCACGTGGACGGCGGATTCCACGCCGTCGCCGCCGGCCTCAGTGAAGGGTCTGACTGACCGTTCTGGCCAACGGCAGCGTGACCACGAAGGTCGCTCCACCACCGGCCGTCTCGTCGACATCGGCCCGACCACCCATGGCTTCGGCCAGGCTACGGACGATCGACAGGCCCAGCCCCGTGCCCCCGACCGACCGGGTCTGGGACGCTTCGATCTGGGTGAACCGCTCGAAGATCCGCTGTCGCTGATCGAGGGGAATGCCTGGTCCGTGGTCGACGACTCGTAGCTGGCCGACATCCCCCCGGACGCGGCCGACGATCTCGATCGGGCTCTGCGGCGCGTACTTGGAGGCGTTCTCGAGCAGGTTGATCAGGATCCGCTCCAGGTGGTCGCGGTCGGCGACCAACGCCAGGTCGGCCGGGTCGAGGTCGACGGTGACGTCCGGTGGGTTGCCCAGCACCTCGAGCACGTGATCGAGCACCGTCTTGACTGTGAGGCGCTCGGAATTGATCGGTATGGCTCCCCGGTCGATCCGCGACACCATCAGCAGGTCCTCGATGAGACGCTGGAGCCGCCCGGCCTGGCGACGAGCGGTGCTGATCAGCTCCTTGGCCGTGTTCGCCTGGGGCGCCAGCTCGGGGCGGTTGACCGTGTCGAGCGAGCCGATGATGGAGGTGAGCGGGGTGCGGAGCTCGTGGCTGACGACCGACACGAAGTCGGTCTTCATCTGAGCCACCTCTTCCAGGCGGCGGTTCATCTCGGTCTGCTCTTCATAGCGGCCGATCTGGCTCAGGACCAGACCCGCCGGACCCGCCAGGAAGGCGAGCTGCTCGAGCTGTTCCGGGCGGAAGGCGCCGCTGACGGCGTCTCCGACGGCGATGACCCCGACCGAGAACTGCTCTACCCGGAGGGGCGCCAGCATCGCCTGGTTCAATCCCAATTCGGCGAGAAGGCCGTGGTGGGCCGAGCCCTGGTTGACAGGGTCCACCAGCATCGGGCGGCCGGAGCGGAACACCTGGGGGAGGAGCCCGGCTTCCGCCACCCGCACCCGGATGGACCCGATGTCGAGCGGGTAGCCGTTGACCCAGATGGGGCTGACCACTTGCAGCGAGTGGTCTTCGGGGACGTAGAGGAGCACCACCCCGACCTGGGCGTCCAGATAGCGGCAGATGGTGCCGACCAGTTGCGGGAGGACCTCCGAGAGCGAATCGCCCTGGGAGAGCGTGGCCATGACCGCGTACAGACGCTCGAAATCTATCCGCTGGCGCTGCAGCTGGTGGAGCCGCTGGTTGCTGCGTTCGACCGCCCTCTCGAACTCCAAGCCCAGGAGCGAGGTGGCCACCGCCACGGTTCCGAGCGACAGGAACGGGACCACCACCTCGGCCCAGTCACCCGCCGTGCCGACCATGAGGGCAGTGATCATCACGATCCCCGCCGCCAGGATCGACACGAAGGCGTGCTTGGCCCGTTCCAGGATCAGGCCGGAGAGCGAAACCAGGGCGAAGAAGATCGGCTGGGAGATCAGGTACAGCTCGGGGACGGTCGCCACCACTCCGGTGGAGAGTGTCACCCCCACGATCCACCCCCACGAGACCCAGGAGGCGTATGGGCGGACCATCAGGCGGTCCCAGTCCACCAGGGCCGAGATCACAAGGAGCAGGCCGACGGCCACGATCGGGACCAGGAAGCGAGGGTTCTGGAAGACCGTCGTCCGGACCGCCTGGGCGGCCAGGACGATGACGGCCACCCATCCGATCGCGACCGAGCGCCTCTGAACGGAGGCGCGAAAACGCGTCATCGAGGCCTCGCCGGACTCGATCTGCGAGGAGGCTGGTGGGTCGATAATGGCCATCTAGTGCCCTCACAGTATCCTCGCATTCCGCACGTCTCTCCATAGGACTCTCGCCTATGCCTCTCCTCTCCATCGCCGGCGGTGCCCTCTTCGCGGAGCGGTTCGGCAGTGGACCCCCGCGGGTGCTGGCGCTCCACGGCTGGGGTCGGCGGGGTGCCGATTTCTCGGCGGCTCTGGATGGTCTCGACGCCATCGCCCTCGACCTGCCGGGGTTCGGGGCTTCCCCGCCACCGTCCGAAGCGCTGGGGGCCGCCGGTTACGCCGAGCTGATCCAGCCCGTGGACGACTTGTTCGACGAGCCGCCCGTCGTGGTCGGGCACTCCTTCGGAGGCCGGGTGGCGGTGGCCGCCCAGGCGAGCCGGCCGGGCTGGGCGGCAGGCCTCGTGCTGGTGGGGAGTCCGCTGATCCGCCTCAGCGCCGGTCGTCGGCCTCCACTGGTCTACCGCGTCGCGCGGCTGGCACATCGGGCGGGGCTGATCTCCGACGAGGTGATGGAACGCCGGAGAAAACGGCACGGGTCCGCCGACTACCGGGCCGCTCAGGGAGTCATGCGAGACGTCTTGGTCCGCGTCGTCAACGAGTCCTACGAGCACGAGCTGCAACGGCTCGGGGTCCCGGTCACGCTGCTGTGGGGCGCCAACGACACCGAGGCTCCCGTAGCGATCGCCCGCCTCGCCCGTGACCTGATCGAGTCGGCCGGGGACCCGGTCGAGTTGGAGATCCGGGAGAGTCTCGGTCATCACTTGCCGGTTCAGAACCCCGAGGTCGTCAGGGAGGCCGTCGAAGCCATGCTCGCCCGGGTGGGCAGATGAGGTCGGTCGTTCTCATCGGGCTGGGAGTTGCAGCCGGGATCGCCGGCTTGCGCTGGCTACGGGTGGCGCAGCGGGAGCACTACCTGGGGGGCACGGTTGCGCGCTTCGCCTGGCGGTGGTGGACGCTCGGACCGGTCTCGATCGGGCTGGGTTTGGTCGCGCTCGCCGGGTTGGGCGCTTGCCTCGTACGCGAGCCGTTCGCCCTCCTCACGGCGCTGGCGGTGGCTCTGGGGCCGCCCGGGCTGGGTCTGCGGGGTCGCACCTCTCCGCTCGCCTGGACGGGTCGCCTCAGGCGGCTGGCCCTGGTGGTGGGGGTAGTCGTAGCGCTCGCTCTCCTCGCCGGGTGGTTCCTGCACGTCTGGGTCACTGCGGTGGTGGTGACGGCGCTGCCGGTGGTGTTCGACCTCGCCCTGGTGTTGCTGGCTCCGGTCGAGAGGCGGATGGGCGATCCCTGGGTCGACAAGGCGGCCCGTGCGCTGTCCGGCTCGGGTGCGAAGGTGGTGGCCATCACGGGGTCGTACGGGAAGACGTCGACGAAGGGCTACGTGGCGCAGCTGCTGGCGGGAGACCGCCGGGTGTTGGCGAGCCCCGCCTCGTTCAACAATCGGATGGGACTGGCCCGGGCGATAAACGAGCACCTGGCCGGTGGCCTCGACGTGTTCATCGCGGAGATGGGTACCTACGGAAAGGGAGAGATCGCCGACCTCTGCGCGTGGATCCCTCCCGACATCGCCGTGATAACGGCCATCGGACCGGTCCACCTGGAACGATTCGGATCGGAGGAGAACATCGTCGAAGCCAAGGCCGAGATCCTCGAACGCGCCTCGGTCGCGATCCTGAACGTCGATGATCCGCGCCTGGCGGCCGTGGCCGAGAGGGAACGGGGCCGGCGGCGGGTGATCACGGCCTCGACCGGGGCGACCGCCGACGTTCGGGTGGTGGATGGTGAGGTGAGTATCGACGGCGCTCTCATAGCTAGAGCTCCGGAGACTGCTCACCACGGGAACGTGGCGTGTGCGGTGGCGGTGGCGGTGGCCCTCGGCGTTTCCACTGAGGAGATTAGGGAACGGCTGGGCGGGCTGACCGAGCCGGAGCATCGTCGCACCGTGATCACGGGTGCGGGAGGAGCGATGATCATCGACGACACCTTCAATTCCAATCCGGCCGGAGCCAGGGCGGCACTCGAGATGCTGCAGACGCTGGACGTCAGTGGGCGGCGAGTGGTGGTCACACCGGGCATGGTGGAGTTGGGCCGGCGACAAGAGGACGAGAACCGGGCGTTCGCGGCCCAGGCGGCCCGGGTGGCTGACTTCGTGGCGGTGGTGGGGCGCACCAACCGCCGGGCACTCGTCGCCGGTGCCCGACAAGGAGAGGCAGAGGTGCTGGTCTTCCCGGACCGGGAGGCGGCCGTGGCGTGGGTCCGCAGCCACCTCGGTCCGGGCGACGCAGTCCTCTACGAGAACGACCTCCCCGACCACTTTCCCTGAGTCATCAGGGAGCCCATTCGTCGACGGTCAGGCCGACGACCTTCAGCCGGCCGTCCTCGTATGACAAAGAGACGATCCAGGTCATCCAGTCGAGGCCTTCGTACCGGGCTTCGTCGCCGGGATCGTGGACCGTCACGAAACGGAACCCTCGGAGTTCGGTCGGCAACGCCAGGGCAGCGGGACGGCCGTTCGGCCCTTCCAGGACCTCGTCCACGAGGATCACCGTGTCGGCGTCGTCGTGGGCGTCCACGTAACGTTCGGCGATCGCTTCGGAGAAGGTACGGGGCTGGATCTCGGGGCTGTCCGGCTCCAGGGCGTTGGAGCCCCAGCGACGGGCCGTCGCATCGGTGAGGAGTCCGCCGACCTCTGACCGGGGGAACCTGACCGGAGGCGCATGATGGGCGACCCACAGCCCCCGAGAGCTGATCAGGTCGGTGAGGTCTCCGCCGGCCGCCATTCGCTCGGCCAGGGCCGCGGCCACGGCGGCGGCGTCGCCCGGCGACCGCTCGGGGACCGAGGTCAGGTAGAAGCCGTTCACCCAACCTGCGCCCGACGGCGTAGCGATCTCGACCCAGGTGGACCCGTTGACGGACCGGGTCGGTCCGCCGGCTGCGACGGTGACTCCCGGCAGCAGCCGTCCCATGATCTCCTCGCCCGCCCCAGGTGCCACCCGCACGTTGAGGTGGTCGTCCGCGGGCACCAGGACGACGACGGCGGGTTCCGGGTGGGTGCCTCCAGGCGCGGGCAGGTCGTTCTGGGTCCAGACCGGTGCGCCTCCCGTGGAAGGGGTGCCTTCTCCGATCGGCACCGAATCGGTGAAATCGGATCGTGTCAGGGGCCCGTCGATGACCACTCCTTCACTGCCGAACGTGTCGACGGTCTTGCCGTCCAGGACCAGGCGCACCCGCTCCACCGACGAGAACTCGGTCAGGGTGTAGACGAGTTGGGCCAAGCGGCCGAGAGTGGAAGCCGAGCCGGCCCCGGTCTCGAACTCCGCCGACAGGTCGACCACGGCGGTGCCTTGGTCGATCGTGATTCCGAGGAGGACGGTATCGGGGGGAAATGCCGTCGCCAGCCCCGATCCCGCCTCCGAGGCGTCGGGGCCGGCGATGAGCGCACGCACCGCTGCAGCCGCCACTCCGGTGTCGGTGACGGTCCGGGGCCGCGGGACGGCCCGGCCGTCGGTGTCGAGGAAGTACACGAGAACCGTTGTCTCGGTACCTCCGCTGGGTGGCTCGGGTCGGGTGGTGGGGGAGGAGTCGTCCGGGCTCGTGGGTGTCGTCTCACCCGAGGGCGTGGTGGTGGACGAGTCGGGTGCGGTGAGGGTCGTCGTCGTGGTGTCCTCCGGGACGGTCAAGGGACCGGCGCTGCCCGCCCCTCCGCCGCCTCCACAAGCGGCCAGGGTGAACATCATCACGGCCAAAGCGGTCACGGATCTCACTCGATGGCTCCTCTCGTCGGATCGTCTCCAGCATGAGGAGCCGCCCTCGCAGCGTCATCACCGTCGTGTAACAGTTCCGCGACAGGAAATCGGACGGTCACCCCGAAACCTCCCTTCTCGGGTGACCGCGCCGTGATCGATCCTCCCAGCCGGGCGGCGTGCCGGGCCGCGATCGACATGCCGAGCCCGGTCCCCGAAGAGCGGGACCGGTCACCGGTGGAGAATCGCTCGAAGATGCGATCCAGATCCTCCGCCGCCACTCCCGGACCCTCGTCGGTCACTTCGATCACACAGTCGCGCCCGTCCAGGGACGCTCCCAGCACGGTGGCGGCTCCCGGGGCGTGGCGACGAGCGTTGTCGAGGAGGTTCCCGACGATGCGTTCGACCGAGTGACGGTCGGTGACGATGGGGCCCGGCACCTGGCATTCGAGGCGGGCGGCCGGGTGGTGGAGACCGATGAGGGCCGACAGGACCGCGCCCAGGTCGATCGGCTCGCGGCGCACCGGCGTCGAGGCGCTCTCCAGGTGCGACAGCTCGAGGAGGTCGTCGACCAGGCGTTTCAGGCGGTCCACATCGGCTTCGACCAGGGCCGCCAGGCGGACTTCGTCGGAATCGGCCGAGGCCGACCGCCGGACGCGTTCTGCCAGGAGCCGGGCAGCGTTGACCAGCCCCGTGACCGGAGTGCGGAGCTCGTGGGAGGCGTCGGCGATGAAGTCCCGCTCTCGTTGGCGGGCGGCCTCGAGCTGGGCGATGGTCCGCTGCAACGAGGCGGCCATGTCGTTGAAGGAGGAGGACAGGTCGGCGAACTCGTCGCGTCCCTCCACCGGAAGGCGAACCTGGAGGTCGCCGGCCGACATGGCCCGGGCCGCTCGTTGGGCCGCTTCCACGGGCCGCAGCACCCGTCGTGAGAGCGCCAAGGCGAGGGAGGCACCGGCGGCGATGGCCACGAGCCCAGCCCCGCCGGTGACCAGCAGCACTTGCTGGCTGGCGGCGGTCAGGCTCTCGGCGGGACTCGTGAAGGTGAAATCGGGGCCGTCGGGAGGGAGACGGGCGCCTGTGACCAGTTCGATGCCGTCGGCACTCTCGACGAATTCGTAGGCGATCTCGCCCCCAGCCACGATGGCGGCGAATTCGGCCGACACCGCCGGCACCGGCGAACCGGCCGCTACCCGGGTCCCGTCGGAGTAGGTGGCGGTCACCCCGCGAGGCCCGCGTAGGAGAAACCGATCCAAGAGACCCGAATCCTCGAGTGCTTCGGGTGGAGGCGAATCGGCCAGGCCCATGGCCGGTGTGAGAACCGCCAGGTTGAATTCGGTGGCGGCGACGGCGTCGGCGACGAGCCGAGAGCGCAGGGATCCGTCCAAGAGCAGGCGCGAGACTGCGGTGAGGGCCACGACGGTCGACGCCACCACCGCGACCAGAGACCAGAGGAGCCGCCTTCGCAGGGTGCTGGCTCGCCTCATCTCCGAGCGCGGTAGCCGAAGCCGCGGACGGTCTCGATCAGCTCCGGGTGAGCCGGATCGGCCTCGAGCTTGGACCGCAGGCGCTGGATCGCCACGTCGACCAGCCGGGTGTCACCCACGGCCGGGTATCCCCATACGTTCTCGAGCAGCAACTCGCGGGTCATGACCCTCCCTGCACTCGAGGCGAGTTCGACCAGGAGCCGGAACTCGGTCGGTGAGAGCGAGATCTCGGTCTCACCACGCACCACCCGATGGCTGGCCACGTCCACGGTGACGTCCCCCAGTCGCAGCGCCTCGTCGCCCAGCTCACCGCTCACTCGTCGCAGGGCCGCCCGCAGCCGAGCGACCAGGATCGCCATCTCGAACGGCTTCGTCACGTAGTCGTCGGCACCCAGTTCCAGGCCGGCGACGACGTCAGTCGTCGTGTCCCGGGCAGTCAGCATGACGACCGGGGTGGCCGACATCTTGCGGATGGCCCGGAGCACCTCCAACCCGTCGCGTTTGGGCAGCATCACGTCGAGCACAACGGCGTCGGGCGCATCGCCCCGGAACCTCGCCAGGCCCGCCTCTCCGTCGGCGGCGGTCACGACCTCGAACCCGGCATCCCTGAGACCGATACGTGTCGTCTCGCGAATCGATGGGTCGTCTTCGACGAGGAGGATCCGGGCTTGCACATCGTCAGTATCGTCCACCGGATCGCGGGGGAGTGGCTGCGAGCGCGAGTTGCGCGACTCCGTCTCTCTGAGGTCGTACCATCACGACCCATGACTAGAGCAGCCGTCCTCTTTGGAGGGCCGAGCGACGAACACGACATCTCGATCCTCACCGGCCTGCAGGTGGCGCATGCCCTGGACGACCCTGCCGCCCTGTATTGGTCCAAAGCGGGGGAGTGGTTCCTGGTCGACCCCGACTCCGAAGCCGCCGACTTCGTCGAGGGTGTTCCTCGAAAGGCCCGTCCCGTGTCGTTCGTCGCCTCGAGCCAGGGCGGGTTCCTGGTCAAGCGGAAGCCCCTGGACTTCGATGTGGCGGTCATCGCCTGTCACGGGGGGCCGGGCGAAGACGGGACCTTGCAGGGAGCCTTGGATCTAGCCGGAATCCGCTACACCGGTCCTGGCCAGGCCGCTTCGGCCCTGGGGATGGACAAGTTCGCCTTCGGAGCGGCGATGAGGACTGCGGGCCTTCCCACCCTCGACCGGATCCTGGTGTCTCCGGAGTCGGAGCCGCCCTTCGCCGGGCCCTACATCGTCAAGCCTCGTTTCGGGGGATCCTCGATCGGGATCGAGGTGGTGGAGGACTGGCCCACGGCGAAGGCCCTGGTGGAGCGTTCACCGTTCATGGGCTCGGGAGGAGTGGCGGAGCCGTTCGTGGACGGGAGCCGGGATCTGCAGTTGGCAGTGCGGACCCATCCCTCCCTCGAGTTGTCGGCGATCGAGGAACCGGCCCGCTCGGGCGGGATCTACGGCTACGACCAGAAGTACCTGGCTTGGGGTGGCGAGGTGTCAGCGGGACGGAAGCTGCCGGCCGACCTCGACGGCGTGCTGGAGGAGCGTTTGCGGGGTCTGGCCCGCCAGGTGGCAGAGGTGACCGGGGTGAGGGGCATCGCCCGCATCGACTTCCTGGAACGGGATGGGGAGGTCTGGGTAAACGAGATCAACACCATCCCCGGTTCGATGGCCGCCTATCTGTGGATCGATCCGCCTCGCTCCCGGGCGGAGTTGTTCGCCGACCTGGTGGCCGAGGCAGCCGCCGGTCCGGCACGCGTCTTCTCTACCGCCGGTTCCGACGGCGCCGCTCTCCGCAACGCGGGCGCGATCGAATCGAAGTTGGGCTGACCGACTTCGGTCAGAGGTTCACCACGGGGCAGGTGAGGGTCCGGGTGATGCCTTCGATGGCCTGGATTCGGGCGACGACGAGCTTTCCCAGAGCGTCCACGTCGTCGGCCGTCGCTTTCACGATCACGTCATAGGGACCGGTGACGTCGTCGGCGTTGTCGACTCCGGGGATCTCCCGGACCTCGTCGGCGACCAGGGCCGCCTTGCCGACTTCCGTCTGGATCAGCACGTATGCCTGAACCACTAACCCTCCTCTTGTCTCGGACGGCGGACTATACCGATGGCGCGCTCGCTCCGCCGAGGAGAGTGGAGGGTGGGGATCGGACGGTCGGAGGACTCAGTACTGGTCCTGGCCGACCCTCACGTTGGACACGTAGGCGGTGCCGTCTTCTTCGGCCAGGTCGAACACGATCCGCTGTCCCTGGCGCAGGGTGCGGAAGATCGACCCCCGCAGGGATCCGGGCCTGAGATAGACCTCGGAGCGGTCGTCGTCGCGCACGACGACACCGACACCGCTCACGGGATCGTAGGTCTGGACGACTCCCTGGACCGCCATCGGCGGGATCAGGCCTTTTCGACTTTGCCGGCCCGGATGCACGACGTGCAAACGCGAGCCCGGCGCGTGTTCGAGCCGTGCCGGACGCGGATGCGCTGGATGTTCGGGAGCCAGCGGCGGTTGTTTCGCTTGTGGGAGAAGCTCACGGTCTTTCCGTAGCCGGGGCCTTTCCCGCAGATCTCACAGTGATACGACAAGAGGGTCTCCTGGGGACAGCCGAAAAGGATAGCTTCGAGCCGACGGTGGTCGAAACCGTCCTCTGGGGTTCCGTCGGGCTGGGCTTGTATCCTCGGTGGCCGTGACCCGACCCTCCTCCCACCGGCATCGCTACGAGGTGATGTTCTTCCTCGAGGCAGAGGACGACCGCCTCGAGACGTTCAAGCGGCGCTGGGAGGCCATCGGCGACGAGGTGGCGGTGGTCGGCGAAGACGGGCTGTGGAACTGCCACATCCACACCGACGACGTCGGAGCCGCCGTGGAAGCGGGGATCGAGGCGGGGCGCCCGCGTCGCATCCGGGTCACGGATCTCCACGTGGAGATGGGAGAGTTGGAGGCAGACGTGGCGGCGGGGGGCTTCAGCCCGCTCTCGGAGGTGCTCGATTCGAAGGTGGGAGTGCTGGCGGTGTGCGATGGTGCCGGCTTGGTCGAGCGGTTCCGGAGGGCAGGCGTCCAGCACGTCGTCGCCGGCCGCTACCTGGAGAGGGTGCTGGAACGCATGGTCGAGGCGACCGAGGAAGCGCCGGCGGAGGTGGTCGTGCTCCTACCCAACGACCGGCTGCTGGTTCCGATGGCGGAGGCTGTGGACGGCCTGACCACCAAAGAGGTCCACGTCGTCCCGACCCGGAGCGTGGTCCAGGGTCTGGCGGCGATGCTCGCCTACCGGCCCGGTGTCAGCGACGTGGAATCCCTCCTCGACGACATGGCGGTGGCGGCCGGTGCGGTCGAGCACGGAGAGGTGGTGCAAGCCGACCGGTCCGCCCGAACCGATGGCTGGGTGATCGCGCCGGGTGATTGGCTGGGTATCGCCGACGGCAAAGTGGTCGTGGTGGATCGAGACCGGTTCTCGGTCCTGCGAGGGTTGGTCGCCGCCATCCTCCCCGCCCAGGCTCATTCGGTCACCGTGTATCGCGGAGAGCACGGCACGCAGGCAGACGTCAAGGCGCTGGAAGCGTGGATGTCCGACACTCATCCCGGAGTCGTCGTCGTGGGCGTGGATGGCAGCCAGCCGGTCCAGCCATATCTCGTATCGGTGGAGTGAGGCCGTGGCGACATTGAGTCGGCTGGCGAAGGTCTCGGTCACCGAGATCCGGAGTCTGGGGGGCGGCAAGCGGGCCGCCGTCCTCGAGAAGGCCGGCATCACCACGGTGGCCGACCTGCTGATGCACGTTCCCCGCACCTACATCGACCGCACCGCCAGCCCACCGATCGCCTCGGCGGAGATCGGCGCCGAGGTCACGATCATCGGCAAGGTCTCCCGAGTCGACGAGCGCCGGCCCCGAAGAGGCCTGTTGATCGTCGAGGCGGTCGTCACCGACGGAACTTCCCGGTTGCGGGCGGTGTGGTTCAACCAGCCGTACCGCTCGAAGCAGTTGGCGCCCGGCATGGAGGTGGCGGTGTCGGGCAAGATCGAGTCCTTTCGGGGCCGGATCCAGATGAACAGTCCCGACGTGGACATCCTGGAGTCCACCAAGGAGGCACTGACGACCGGTCGCATCGTCCCGATCCATCCGGCTGTGGGCGAACTCAAGGCGGGACACATTCGACGGGCCGTGTTCAATGCACTGCGCCGCAGCCAGCCGATTCCCGATCCGGTCCCCGAGCGGATCCGGAAGGCAGCGGACGTCGAAGATCGGGCATGGGCTTTCGAGCGCGTCCACTTCCCGCAGACCCTCGAGGAGCCCCAGCGGGCCCGCCGCCGCCTCGCCTTCGACGAGTTCCTGCGTCTCGAACTGGCTCTCGCCATGCGCAAGGCGAGGACGGTCGCCGATTCCCACGGCATCGCTCACGCGCCCCCGGGCGAGCTGAGTGCCCGCTTCCGGGCAGGCCTCCCGTACGAGCTGACAAGCTCCCAGCGAAGAGTTCTCGATGAGATCACCCAGGATTTGAGTCGGCCTCACGCGATGCATCGCCTGCTCCAGGGTGAGGTGGGGTCCGGTAAGACGGTCGTGGCCGTCCTGACCTTGCTGACCGGTATCGAGGGCGGCTACCAAGGAGCCGTGATGGCTCCGACCGAGGTCCTGGCGGAACAGCACTACCTCGGGATCACCGGCCTCCTCGCAGATGCCGGACTGGCGCCGGAAGAGAAGGGGCCGGGCGCCGACCTCGGCATGGAATCGCTCTTCGCTGCCGAGAGCGGGCATCCCGGCATCACCACCGCCCTCCTGACCGGAACCCGGGCCTTGCTCTCGGACCGCCCAGGTGCATCTCGATCCGAGGTCGCCGACGCCGTCCGATCGGGCACCGCCCAACTGGTGGTGGGAACCCACGCCTTGATCCAGGAGGGGGTCGAGTTCCATCGCTTGGGCATCGCGGTGGTGGACGAGCAGCACCGGTTCGGTGTGTCCCAACGCGTCAGCCTCAAAGACAAGGCATCCGGGGTGGATCCGGACCTGCTCATCATGACCGCCACCCCGATTCCTCGCACCCTGTCCATGACCCTCTACGGAGATCTGGACGTCTCGACGATCGACGAACTGCCGCCAGGTCGGACACCGATCGAAACCATCTTCGTGCCGTGGGCCGAGCAGGGGCGGGCATGGCGGCTGGTAGAGGAACAGGTGGCGGCGGGACGACAGGCTTTCGTCGTGTGCCCCCTGGTCGAGGACAGCGACAAGATCGAGGCAGCCTCGGCGAGCGCCGAGTTCGATCGACTCACCGGCGTCTTCGACGACGTCCGGCTCGGACTCATCCACGGCCAGCTTCCTCCGGCCGACAAGGAGGCCGTGATGGCGGCGTTCCGAGCGGGCGAGATCGACGTGCTGGTGTCGACGACAGTGATCGAGGTCGGAATCGACGTCCCGAACGCCACGGTCATGGTCATCGAAGACGCCGATCGCTTCGGTCTATCGCAGCTGCACCAGCTGCGGGGTCGTGTCGGCCGCGGGCGTCACCCCGGCACCTGCATTCTCATCGCCGACCCTTCCACGCCGGAAGGGGAGGAGCGGATGGCGGCGATGGTCAGGACGACCGACGGGTTCGAGCTCGCCCAGGTGGATCTGGAGCTGCGCGGGCAGGGGACGGTCTTCGATACCCGGCAATCGGGCATGGCGGACCTCCGACTGGCAGACATCCTCCGTGATCGCGACCTCTTGGAGGTCGCCCGCCGGGAGGCCTTCTCCCTGGTGGAGGCCGATCCGGAACTGCAGGGGCACCCGGATCTGGCCGAGGAGGTCGAGACCCTGCTGGGAGCGGACATGGACCGCTTCTTCGCAGAAGTCCGTGGCTGACTCAGGTCCGCTGGAAAGGGTCACGGCCGATGAAACCCAGGAGCTGGGCCTGGATGCCGGCGTCATCGGGCACGTCGACTCGGGGCCCGAACTGGCCCGAATCGCGCATCGCCGCCTCGAATGGGCGCATCCGGTCCAACACGCGCCGGCATCGCTGCGGATCCAGGGTCTCGTCCTGACCGGTCGCCCGCGCCAGGTCCCACGAGTGGAGGAAGACATCGACGGTGTATGCACCGTCGATGGCCGCTTCCACCGTCATCTCACCGAGGTGCGGAGACTCGAACTCCCTCCCCGCGGTGTCGGGATCCTCGAGCAGGTCCTGCACGGCCCGGGCGCGTGTCTCCCACGCCGCCACCGGGTCTGCGTCGACGGAGATCCCTATCGCGAGTTCGATACCGGCTCCCACAGACAAGAATCCGGGAAGCCAGTCCAGGAGGTGGCGCACCACATCTCGTGCGACCCAACCGTCGACCGGAGCTGGGGCGTCCCAACCTCCGGGAGGGACGCCCCTCACCAACCGGGTGAAGCCGGCCGCCACCAGGCGGTGCTCGTCGGCTGCTGCCATCAGTCCTGTGCGAGGAGCTCGTCGAGCTTCTCGTAGCCCTCGATCACTCCGACTTCCATGCCGCTCTGGAGGATGGCGTCGCGCACCTCCATGGATTCCACCACGGACAAGGATCGCAGCCGGGTACGCCCACCCTCGAGCTCCTCGAGAGTCATGATCTCGAGGGAGACACCGTCGGGAGCGCCTTCCCATGTGAAGGTCTGGACCAGGCGCTCGTTTGGCCGAACCTCGTGGAACGAGCCGTAGAACGACGCCAGAGGCTCGCCATTCCGTGTGTTGGAATAGCGCCAGCTGCCCCCGGTTCTGGCATCCCAGTGCTCGATCTGAGTCTCGACCGACCTCGGGCCGATCCACCGGGCGAACAGGTCCGGATCCGTCCAGGCTCGGAAGACCCGGTCGGGAGGAGCGTCGAACTCCCGGGTGATTTCGATCGTGGGGAGATCGGGGTTCGCCTCGATCTGGGTCTCGTGCTTTGCCAGCGTCATGACGCGGCTCCTTTCTGTTCCTGGGCCACGCCGTTCTCGGTCGTGGCCATCTGCTCCAGGACGGCGTCGAGTCGACGGAACCGTTCCTCCGCCGCTCGCCGATACCGTTCGATCCAACCGATCATCAGGTCCAGCACCTCCGCTTCTAGGTGACATGGACGGCGCTGGGCCTCACGGCGCCGCGAGACCAGACCGGATTCCTCCAACACCCGGACGTGCTTCGAGATGGCTTGGACCGTCATGTCGTGTGGCTCGGCCAGCTCGCCCACCGTCGCATCACCCCGAGTGAGACGGGCGACGATGCTGCGTCGTGTCGGATCTGCCAGGGCTGCGAACCCCCGGTTGAGCTGTTCGTCTGGTGCCGTCATGACAGCCACCCTATGATCAACCAATCGGTTTGTCAACCAACTAGTTGAATAGGGTGGGGCAGTCGCCGGAGGTGCCCTTGGTAGCCTGCGGCCATGCGCATCATCACCGGGGCGGCGAAGGGCAGGAGACTGCGGGCACCCGACACCGACCGGACCCGACCCGCCACCGATCGGGTGAGGGAAGCGGTGTTCTCAGCCATCGGGCCCTGGATCGAGGGGGCGGTGGTGCTGGATCTATACGCCGGCTCCGGCTCCTATGGGCTCGAGGCACTCAGCCGCGGAGCCGAGGCCGCCACGTTCGTGGAAGTGGGTGACGCCGCCCTCGCCGCCCTGCGCGCCAACGTGGAGGCCGTCGGTCTCGGCGGGGCGGTGGTGGCCAGTGACGTCGACTCCTTCCTCGCGCGCCCCGGTGACCGCATCTACCACCTCGTGTTCATCGATCCGCCGTGGGACCTCTCGACCGACGTGGTGGACCGGCAGTTGGAGGCGATAGATCCGATCCTGGCGGTCGAGGGAGAGGTGGTGGTGAGCCGCCGGGAAGGGGATCGTCCGCCACATCCCCCGGACGGTTGGCACGTTGCCACCGATCGGCGCTACGGAGACGCGAGAATCTACCGGTATCGCAAGGACTCGACGCGAGAAGGAACATGACTGCAGCCCTCTGCCCCGGGAGTTTCGACCCACCCACCAACGGACACATCGACGTGATCGAGCGGTGTCTGGCCGTCTTCGACCGCGTCGTGGTGGCCGTGGTGCGAAATCCCTCCAAGCAGCCGATGTTCTCTGCCGAGGAGCGCCTGGAGATGATCGCCAAGGCTTTTCCGGAGGGAGTCGAGATCCACACCTTCGACGGTCTGCTCGTCGACTTCGCCGCCGAGGTGGGGGTGGACGTCGTGGTGAAAGGCCTGCGAGCGGTGGGTGATTTCGACTATGAACTGCAGATGGCACAGATGAACCGCACCCTTACCGGCGTCGAGACGGTGTTCCTGCCCACCAATCCGGAATGGTCCTACCTCTCCTCGTCGTTGGTTCGCGAAGTTGCCAGACTGGGCGGCGAGTACCGGGGGCTGGTGCCTCCGCACGTCGCGGCGGCTCTCGAGGAGAGATTGCGATGAACTACGACGACTACGACGACCCCCAGGACCCCTACCTCGAGGGCGAGCTCGACGAGGCTCCCGCCGGATTGCAGAGCGACGATCATCTCGTGGACCAGGAGGCGGAGCTCCACGGCCCTCGTCCCCGGGCGTCGGTCGGGGAGCTGCAGGACATCGTCGACGACCTCATCGCCCATCTCCACGAGGCCAAGACCATGCCGCTCTCGTCGAGCGTCCTCGTCGATCGCGAGCAGTTCCTCGTGATGCTGGAGAAGCTGCGCTCGGAACTGCCCGACGAGCTGCGGGCCGCGAGGTGGATGGTGAGGGAACGGGAGGCGTTCATCGCCCGAACCAACGAGAAGGCCCAGGAGATCATCGAGAAGGCGAAGATCGAATCCAAGCGCCTCGTTTCCGAGTCGAACATCGTCGCCGAGGCGGTGGAGGAGGCCAACATCCTCGTCCGGCGCGCCGAGGGAGAGGCGAGGCGGCTGCGTCTGGAAGCAGAGGACGAGATCGAGCGCAGCCTCGAGAGGGTCGAGAACCTCCTGAGTGAGCTATTGGGCAAGGTCCACTTCTCCCGCGAGGAACTGCATCGAGCCCGACCCAAGCCCCCGGACGTACCGTTGTGAGTACCGAGCTCCGTTACCAGGTGGCGGATCTGGTCGACCGCCCGGGCGAGCGCCGCCAGGTCGCGGGGAGCCTGCCCGTGGACCTCACTGTCGGAGAGGCGCGGGTGAAGGGTACCGCCCGGGTCGAGGTCGTCCTGGAGGGCATCGACGACGGAGTCTTGGCCCGCTTCGAGGCGACGGCACCGGCGACCCTGCAGTGCACGCGTTGCCTTCTCGAATGGGACGGCGAGGTGGTCGCGGCGGCGGTCCAGGTGTTCGAGCCCGAGCCCGACGAGGACGGATACGCCCTGGGTGCCGACGACACCGTCGACCTGAGCGGCCCGGTCCGTGACGAGATCGCGCTGGCGGTTCCGATCCGTCCGCTGTGTAGGGACGACTGCCTAGGACTTTGCCCGACGTGCGGAACCGACTTGAATAGGGACCCCTGCGGTGGCCATGAGGAGCCGTCCCGTTCGCCCTTCGCCGCTCTGCAGGGAATGTTCGATTCCCCCGACCAATGACGACGGAGGAGTGCTGCTCATGGCGGTACCCAAGAAAAAGATGTCGCGCCGACGCACTCGTCAGCGCAAGGCGGCCTGGAAGGTGAGCCGTCCCACCATGTCCACCTGTCCGCAGTGCCGCGCCAAGAAACTTCCGCACCGCGCGTGCCCGAACTGCGGCCACTACAACGGCCGTGAGGTCCTGGAAGTCGACTGAAGTCCCAATAGAAGGGTGACCCCTTGACCCGCATCGCCCTCGACGCCATGGGAGGGGATCACGCCCCGGTCGAGACCGTCGCAGGAGCGGTGGCAGCGGCAGAGGCGGGGGTCGAGGTCGTCCTCGTCGGCGACGAGGTCCAGCTCAAGGCGGAGTTGTCCCGCCACGGCCAATCGTTGCCGATCATCCACGCGCCGGACGTCATCGACATGGGCGACGATCCGGCCCGAGCGTTGCGGGAAAAGCCCGACGCCTCCGTGTCGGTGGCAGCCCGGGCCGTCCGCTCGGGGGAAGCCGATGGCTTCGTCTCGGCCGGTTCGACGGGCGCGGCGATGGCCGCGGCCACGATCCTCATCGGCCGGATCCAAGGTGTGAAGCGTCCGGCACTCGCCTCGATCTGGCCGACTCCACCCAAACCCACGGTCGTGCTCGACTCGGGCGCCAATCCCGACGTGAAACCGATCCACCTCCTCCAATTCGGCTTGATGGGGGCCGTGGCGGCAGAGGTGTTCCTCGGGATCGACGACCCGCGCGTGGCTCTGCTTTCGATTGGGGAGGAACGGGGGAAAGGCCGCGATCTGGAGCGCGCAGCTCACACGCTCCTCGGCGAATCGGGCCTTCGCTTCACGGGCAACGTCGAAGGTCGCGACGTCGGCCGCGACAAGGCCGACGTCATCGTCACCGACGGCTTCACCGGAAACGTCTTCCTCAAGGCCGTGGAGGGCACCGCCCGTATGGTGGTTGGAATGGTGGGCGAAGCCATCGGCAACCTCGACGAATCGGGACGCGCCGAGGTGCGCCCGGTACTCGAGGAATTGCGGCGGCGTCTCGACCCCGAGACGTATGGAGGCGCCCATCTCTTGGGAGTCCAGGGGGTCGTCGTGATAGGCCACGGTTCGTCGAGTGCCCGGTCTGTCGCCAACGCGCTGCAGATGGCACGCGACGGGGCAGGGGCGGGATTGGTCGATCAGCTGGCCGAGAGGGTGAGCGGGTGAAGGACGTCTCCGAACTGGAAACGGCGCTCGGCCACACCTTCTCCGACCGCTCGATCCTGAGAGAGGCGCTGACCCACAGCTCCTACGCGGCCGAGCATCCCGGATCGGGCCACTACGAACGGTTCGAGTTCCTGGGAGACGCCGTCCTGCAGCTGGCGGTCACCGAGTACTTGTTCGCCACCTACCCCGACCTGCCGGAGGGCGAGATGGCCAAGATCCGGGCCGCCTCTGTCTCCGGAGTGGAGTTGACCGCCGTCGCCCGGTCCTTGGGATTGGGCGATCACTTGCTGCTGGGTCGGGGTGAGGAGAGCTCAGGAGGCCGTGACAAGGACTCGATCCTGGCCGATGGCATGGAGGCCTTGCTGGCGGCGATCCACCTCGACGCGGGCTATCCCGTTGCCCGCGGGATCATCCTCGAGCTGTGGGAGGAGCGGATCAGGGCCAAGGCCTCCAATCCCGGGAACCGGGACTACAAGACCCGGCTGCAGGAGCATCTGGCCCCCGATCAGGTGCGGCCCGAGTACATCGTCGAGGGAGCCGGTCCCGATCACGCCCGCACCTTCACCGCCCGGGTGATGATCGACGGCCGGGAACGGGGCCGGGGAGAGGGCAGATCGAAAAAGGAGGCCGAGCAGGCCGCCGCCCGAGATGCCCTCGAATCGCTCGGGGCCCGATAGTCAGCGGCTCTGCTTCTCGGCGAGCAGTTGGGTGAGGAACGACTCGTCGTCCAGATCTTCGCCGCCCCGCACCCGTGGCCGGAGGCGCCGGGCCAGGTCCGACGCCAGCCTTCCACGGGCGTCGCCGTCGAGCGCTCGCCGGCGCTCAACGAATCTCCGGACCAGGTCGAGCTCTTCCCGGCTGATCGCCGACGTGTCCCATCCGAGCGGTTCGGCGGCATCCGCCACCGATGAGGGTGGGGGCGGCTGTCGGTCACGGATCACCACCGTTCCGGCGACGAGGTCGCCGAGCCTCTGGTTGCGGGCGGTGACGACGATCGCGAGGGCACCGACGGCGTAGGCGGCAGGCAGGAAGTCGATCAGCCGCATAAGGGTCCTCAGCGTCACCGCCGCCAGCGACAGCGGTGTCCCATCGACGGTGGTCACACGCAGCCCGAAGGCAGCCTTTCCCGGCGTACGTCCCGCGTTCAGGGCTTCGAAGAGCAGGTAGTAGCCGACCACCACCACGGCGATGATGAGCGTGCCGACTCCCACTGCGAACATCCCGAGGTCAGCTGGCACCACCGACCCGGCCAAGCTGAGGGCCAGCACTATCGCCAGGAGCACCACTCCCTGGATCAGGATGTCCACGGCGGCCGCGCCGAAGCGGGAGCCGAGGCCGGCCAGCGTCAGTTCCAGAGTGACACCCTCGGGGGTCTCGATCGTCAGGCGGTCGTCTAGTTCCATGCTCGTTGGTATGGCGTGCGGGGAGCGACTCCGTCAGCCTATCCCGCCCGGGATCTAGGCTGGCGGAGGATGGATCGCCAGATCGGTGTCGAGGAGTTCGAAGAAGACCGCCGCCGGCGCTGGGAGGAACTGTCCGATCTCCTCGATGCCGCCGGTCGTCGACCCGAGAGACTGAATGGTGACCAGATCCTGCGGCTGGCCCGTCTCTACCGTGCCGCAGCGGCCGACTTGGTCGCGGCCCGCCGTCGATTCCCGACGAGTCCCGTGGTAGACCGGCTCGAAGTGCTCGTCCGACGGGCGCAGGGAGTGGTCTACGAACGATCGACCCGGCGAGGGAACCTGATCGACTTCTTCGCGGACCGGTACTGGGCGCTGCTGTGGGCGCGACGCCGCGTGGTCGGGCTGGCAGCCCTGGTCATGGTGCTGCCGGCTGTGTCGATGGGCATGTGGGCGTTGGCCGCGCCCGAGGTCGTGTCGGGGCTGGTGCCGCCTGAGTTCCTGTGGGTGACCGAGGCGGACACCACCGATCAGGGCATGGGGGCGGTGGGCCTGGCCGGGTTCTCGACATTCGTCCTCACCAACAACATCCGGGTCGCCCTCACTGCCTTCGTGGCGGGCATCACCTGGGGAATCGGCACTGCGCTCCTCGTCGCCTACAACGGCCTCTTGTTCGGCGGCCTGGTCGGGTTGGCGGCCGATGCGGGAAACCTCGAACTGCTGGGCGCCGCCACCCTCGCCCACGGGATCCTGGAGCTCTCCTGCATCGTGGTCGCGGGTGCCGCGGGCCTGAGCCTGGGAAATGCGATGTTGCGTCCTGGGCGCCGCACCCGACGCGAAGCCCTGTCCGTGGAAGGCCGCCAGGCCCTCCTCATCGCCGCCGGCACGGCCCCCTGGTTGGTGGTGGCCGGCCTGGTGGAGGGGTACGTCTCCCGGGTCGGGCTCGCCCTCGGGCCCACCGCCATCGTGGGGACGGTGCTGGGCGGAATCTATTGGGGCTTGTTCCTCTGGCGGGGACGCCGGTCGGTCAGCTACGCCTCAGAGACGAGCCCGCCGCTTGGCCTGCAGGTAAGCGGCGACGGCCTGCCGGGGCAGAGAGGCGGGGGCCGTGTCGATCACGTCCGCCCCGTAGGCTGAGATGAGTGTCGCCGCCCGGCGGCGCGAGGTCTCGATCTCCACGGCCACGGCGGTGCGGTAGGCCTCTTCCTCCCGATCGGCCGGGGTGGTGAGCGCCGTCACGACCGCGGGGTCGCACACCCCTGCCACGGCCACCGCATGATGCCGACCGAGAAGGGGAATCGCCTCGACGAGAGGCGTGGCGGCCGTCTCTTCCATCAAGTCGGTCAGGATCAACACGAAGGCCCGTTTGTGGTGGGCAATGAGGCGAAATGCGACCTCGAAATCGCTCTCGACCGGACTCGGCTCCAGGTCGTGGATTGCTTCGATCACGGCTGCCGCTCCGTCGCGGCGGGGGAGGAGCCGCCGGCGGACGCGATCGTCGAAGGCGACCACGCCGACCCTATCGCCGACCACATCGGCCGTTTCCGCCAATGCCGCCGCCGCATCCACTGCCACGTCGAGCCGGGTGCGTTCGGTGCCGTCTCCGACCGGCGCGGCCATCAATCGCCCGGTGTCGAGGAGGACGATCACCTCGCGCTCCTGGTCTATCCGGTACGTATTCGACATCGGTGTCCCCACACGGGCGGTGGCGCGCCAGTTGACCTGGCGGATGTCGTCGTCGGGCTGGTAGTCGCGTATCGATTCGAGTTCGGTCCCCAGTCCGAGCGGGCCTCGGCTGCGCCGAGAAGCGTCCCCGAACCGACCCAACCGGACCTCGGTTGCGATGCGCCGGGCGGCCGGCATATCGGGGTACACCACGAGCTCGATCTCTTCCGGCCGCCGATGGAACCAGCAGCCCAGACCCAGTGGGCCGACGGCCAGAGTGGCGGGACCGGGGAGGCGATGACGGCCCCGCCGGATCGCCCGGACGGTCCCTTCGATGCGGCCCGTCCCGTCCAGGGGCGACAGGCGGATGTCGGGGGATGGTGTCATTCGCAGCTGAACTCCGGGCGGTCCGGTGACCCTGAAGGCGGTGTCCACGCCCCGGGAGAGGATCGGCGGGATCACGACAGAGACATCCGGCAGGCCCCGGACCTGCCAGGCGTCGGTGCCTATCACCACGAGGGAGATCACGAACACACCGACTGCCACCGGCGCAGGAAGAACGAGGGCGGACAGGGCGGCGAGGGCCAGGAGGCCGACACCCCGTCGGGTCAGGCTCACCGGGGGACGTCCACGTCCTCGAGGGCGGCCGCGACCGCATCGGAGGCCCCGTAGCCCTCCAGTTCGGCCTCCGGACGGATGAGGATGCGGTGGGTGAGGACGGTGGGAGCCAGCCTGACGATGTCGTCGGGTGTCACGAAGTCCCGGCCCGACAACCGGGCCAGTCCCCGAGCCGCTGCCACCAGGTGCACCGCGGCCCTGGGTGACGCCCCCAGCTCGACCGAGGGGAGCTCTCGGGTTCGCCGGACCAGGGAGGTGATGTATCCGGCGACCTCATCGGAGACGTGGGTGGCGTCGATCTCCCGGCGCAACTCCCGCAGCTCCTCGCCGGAGGTGACCGGAGGGATCTCGTCGAGGCCGACTGGCGCGGTCCCGGCTCGTGGCAGCTCGACTATCGCTCGCTCCTCGTCTTCGGACGGATACCCCACGATCACCTTCATCAAGAACCGGTCGAGCTGGGCCTCGGGCAGGGGATAGGTGCCCTCGTATTCGATCGGGTTCTGGGTCGCCACCACCAGGAACGGGTCGGGAAGGCGGCGCGAGACACCGTCGACCGTCACTTGTCCTTCCGCCATCGCCTCCAGCAGCGCGGCCTGGGTCTTGGGAGGGGTGCGGTTGATCTCATCGGCCAGCAAGAGATTGGTGAAGATCGGGCCGGGCCGAAACGTCAGCTCTCCCTCTCTCAGCGTCATGGTCCCGGTCAGATCGGAAGGCAGCATGTCGGGGGTGAACTGGGCCCTGCCGAATTCGATCCCCAGAGCGCGAGCCATCGCCCGGGCCAGCAGGGTCTTGGCGGTGCCCGGCACACCCTCCAGTAGAACGTGGCCTCCCACCAAGGCCGCGATCAGGAGAGCGTCGATTGCTCCTGCCTGGCCGCGTACGACCGGTGTGACCGCAGCGTGGATCCGGTTTCTGATGTCTTTCATCTCATCCCTTCTGCCGAGTCAAAGTGGCGAGCGCCCGGTCGAGCGCTATCAGATCGTTCCGTTCGTCGTCTTCACCGAAGATCGCCGACACCGAGGCAGGATCCAGTCCGGCTTCGAGTGCTGTCGTCTCGTCGACCGAGCCCCGCCTCGCCAGCCTGCGCTCGACCTCTTCCCGGAGGATCTGGGCCGCGGTTCGCCTGCTGCCGGAACGCTGGAGGATGCCGGCCACTGCGTCGAGGTAGGCCTGGCGACCGGGTGGTAGGCGGCGTTGGGTGTCGTAGGGCGGTCCGAACCGGCGTCCGTAGGCCACGAGCCCGAAGACCAGGGCCGCCGCCCCCAGCAACAGCATGGTTCGCCATGAGGGCGGAATGACGGACCACACGCCCCCACTCTCCTGGTACCCGTGGCGGAACTCGTCGAAGAGTACGGTGCCCGCCGGGTCCGTCAGGATCACCGCCGCGGGCGCGGAATCACTCAGGGCGATGTTGTGGAACGGATGGGAATCCGCCACCCAGATCAGGGTGCCGTCGCCAACGGCTCGCCGCACGCCGACCACGAGACCATCCCCCGCCACCAGGATCGCCTCGTCCGCCGGCCTCGCCTCCAACGAGCCGAAACCGCCGAGCGCAACCGGCATGCTCGTGGCTTCGGGGAGTGAGAGGTCGGCTTCGGACGCACCAGCCGCCCGCCATTGGGGCGGGTCCTCCAGCAGGAGGCCGACGAGCTGCGAGCGGCCCGCCACCAGGAGATGTCCCCCTCCGGTCAGGAAACGGGTGATGGCCTCGACCTCCGAAGGGCCATAGGCGGTGTCCTCACCGTCGATCACGACCAGGGTGTCGGACGGTGGGAGGGGAACCTCGTCGAGTGGGACCCGGAGGCGGCTGACGGGCACCTCCAGTCGCTCCAGGGTCCCGGCGAGGGCGGCCGAGCCCCGCGGGGTGGTGACGTAGCTCGAGCCCGTCGGGCCGGCGGTGGCGCCTTCCGCCGCGAACGACGAGACGAACCAAACCAGGATGTTCAGCCCCACGATCCCGGCGCCGACCCACAGGAGGATTCGCCGGAGGCGGCGCCCTTCGTCGGTGATGGTGGTCGACGGCGGGATCACCGACGTGCTCCCAAGAGTTCGGGCACGACTTCACGCACCGATGTGAGGTCTGACGGCTCGGCTGGCCGGTCTCCATAGACCACGGCGTCGAACCGAGCGGCTATAGCTGCGAATCGATCCGAGCCCAGGGTCTCGACCAGGGATCCCGACGTCGTGCCGGGTTGGAGGTCGATGAGCCCGGCTCGATCCAAGCGAACCAGAGCTGCCCGGAAGAGAAGACGAAACGCGGTAGCGAGGTCGCCGGCGCCCTCGGCTTCGGAGGCTCGGGCTTCGAGCTCAGCCGGGTCGAGACCACGACTGCGTTCGAACTCTGTTCGCAACCGGGCCTCGACCGAACGCGCTCGGCGGCGCCCCAGGTTGGCGGTGATCAGGATCGCGGCGGCTATCACGACCACACCCACGATCAAGGCGAGGACGGCCGGTCCGCCCACTGCCTCGGAGGCTTCGAGGAGCCATTCCACGAAGCGGGTCCACATGCGTTCCAGCCATGCGATCAGCCTGGTCCACCACGGCTCGCCCTGGCGGTACTTGGGCTGAGACAGTTCCTGCAGGGCCGCCCGGGTCACCTCCTCGGGTGACGGGAGCTCGGCCCTCACGGGTTGCCGGGGTCGCCCAACCCGAAGGTGTCGTCCTCGCTGGCAGGGAGGGTGGGTCGCCGACCCTCCATCGCCTCGAGGTCACGCGCCATCAACTCCAGGTCGTACCCCTCCTTGCGCACGCGGAGATCGAAGTAGATGATCGTGATCATGGCTGCCACGAAGGGCGCCGACACTATGGAGACCAGGATCGACCCGATCACCGAGGGGACGAGTGATATCGACTCGCCACCGAGTACGTCCGCGAAGGACAACATCGAGATGACGGTGCCGATCACCTGGCTGACCACGAAGTAGAGCAGGTAGGCCAGTACGACGGCGCCCAGGACCGGCCAGAAGCGTCCTCGAACGAGACGAAACGATCGCCCCATCGACTGTAGTGGACCGCGCTGTTCGGCGATCACGGCGGCCGGAGCCACGGTCCAGCGGGTGACCAGGAAGACAGTCCCCAGCAGTCCGAGAAAGCCCAAGGGGACGATGGCGAGCAAGCCGACTGTTCCAGCCGCCATCACCGCGAGCATCGTCAGGAGGAGCGAGGCGATGAGGGGTGAGGCGGCACCGATGCCCACGAGGACCGTCGCACCGGTGAGAGGGAGGAAACGCCTCACGCCGGCCCGAAGCGAGGTCTGAGCGTCGGGCTCGAGGCCCTGGTAGGCCTGGGTCAGGGCCGTGATCGAGGCTCCCTGGACGATGACCGAGCCGAAGAACGAGAGCAGGCCCGTGAGACCGAAGACGGTGTAGAGGGGGACGAGGGGTGCGAAGACCTCCGACAAGGAAGCGTCGGCTTCCACCACCATCAGGCTCTCCAAGTCCAGTGGGCCCAGGGCGGCGGCGGCGATCAGTTCGATCAGCCCGATCGGTCCGAGGATGGCGGCGGAGATGGTGATGAGTGTGACGAAGTGGGTCCGGTACAACCGAATCGCCCCGTCGACCATCTCGCCGACCCCGAGCGGTCGAAGTTGGGGCCGGGCTCTGTCCATCGGCGGGTACGGTAGCGGATCGCATGCCGGAACTACCCGAGGTCGAGACCACCAGACGCCATATCGCACCGGTCCTGGACGGCAGGACGATCGTGGCGGCGGAGCTGGGGCGTGACCGGATGGCGCGGCGCAATGCCCGGCCTTCCGATATTGCCGACCGGCTGGTGGGACGCAGGGTCGAGTCGGTAGGAAGGCGAGGCAAGTTCCTCGTCATCGACCTCGAGGACGACCTGACGTGGGTGATCCATCTGGGGATGTCCGGCCGACTCCAGGTGACTGAGCCCGACCAGCCACTGGAACCTCACACGCATCTCCGGGTTCGAACCGACGAGGGTCGAGAGGTGCGGATGATCGACCCGCGCACGTTCGGTTTCGTGGCGGTCTTCACGCCCGAGGAACTCGCCGCCGACTCCATGACCGGATTGGGGCCGGATGCGTTGGAGGAGCTTCCGTCACCTGCCGAACTGTCGGCGCGCCTCGATCGACGCCGCGCCCCGATCAAGTCGTTGCTCCTGGACCAACGCATCCTGGCGGGCCTGGGCAACATCTACGCCGACGAGGTGCTCTTTCGCGCCGGGGTCCGCCCCACACGGCCCGGTGGCGACGTCACCGAAGCCGAGTTGGAGGCCATCCTCCGAGCGATCCCGGAGGTGCTGGCAGCCGGGATCGAGTTCGGCGGCACCAGTCTCGACGACCTGGCCTATCTGCTACCTGATGGGCGAGCAGGCGAGTATCTCGCCCGCCTCGCCGTCTACGGGCGTACCGACGAGCCGTGTCGCGTCTGCGGGACACCCATCGAGAGGGTCGTGGTCGGCCAGCGATCGAGCCACTTCTGCCCGCGATGCCAGACATGAGAGACTGAACGCCGATGAAGGCGGTGCACGCGTTCGTGAGCGGAAGGGTCCAGGGCGTCTACTTCCGCCAGAGTTGCCGGCAGACAGCCCGCTCCTTGGGGCTGGTCGGGTGGGTGAGGAATCTCCGGGATGGACGGGTGGAGGTCTGGGCCCAGGGGGATCCAGAGGCGTGTGACCGGCTGGTCGACTGGCTGTGGACGGGGCCGGCACGAGCCGAAGTGACCGGCGTCGAGGCCGACACCGTGGCTCCCGATACGACGCTACGCGACTTCTTCATCCAGCCCGACCCCCGGTAGTCCGCCGATTTGCGCACCGAATGCAATACCATTTCGGTGCAACGATGAGCCATCAGTTCGGTTACGTCGAGCATCTGACGGACAAGGACATCGAGCTCATGGGCGAGGCGGCCGGGACCGACCCGCCCGACCTTCGTGTGCAGCTGCGGGAGAGCCCCGAGGCCTTCGACCGCCTCGTCGCCGACGCCCGGCTCTTCGAATTGGTCTTCGAGGACCCCGATCCCGATTTGCGGGTCGGGCTCAGTCCATTTCTGCTCTTCGCCATTCTCGTCAGTCGCGCCTTCGATGATCTCGGGTCGATGACCTACGTGTATGAGTGGACCGGCCCCGGAAAGCGACTGCCTGTGTTCGATGTCGACTCGTTGCGCGACTTCCTCGCGGACGCCGGTAGCCGCCTGTTCCTGGCCGAGTTTCTCGCCTCGTTCACGCGTATCGCCAGTGGCACCATCCGGGTCAGGACTCGGCGTGGCGTCCGGCGCCAGCGCTACTCGGAACTCGACCCGGTGCGCATGTCCGAGATGGTCGACGGTCTACCGGCTGCGCAGCGTCCCGGTGGGTACCGGCGGTTGGGCGACATCGCCCTCTTCCTCACCGGGGTCTTCCCCGACCACACCGCCGGTCACCCGGTGCCGCCGGTCCACCGGGAGAAGCTGGTCCGATCGGCGGGTCTGGACCCCGAGCGCGCGCTGCTGGCCGAATCCGACTTGCAGTTCCTCGAGGAACTGGGTGTGGCCTGGTATCGGAAAGCGGCCGAAGCGGCCCGATCGGTCGTCGGGTTCGCGCCCCGGGGCATCGATCGGGTGGCGGATCGCTTCCGTCCTGCCCGCCGTACCCTCAACTACCTGGCTGACACCTATCTCCATCACTACGACGGGGGTCTGAGCCGCCCGGCCTGAGCCGGGAGTTGACCTGGTTGCCTACCTCACCGCTGCTAGCCTGCTGCGGGATCACACGTGTGTAATTCATGTATCTGAAGACGCTCAAGCTCGTCGGCTTCAAGTCGTTCGCCGACCGGACCCGCCTGGAACTCCGCCCGGGGGTGACCGTCGTGGTAGGCCCCAATGGATCCGGCAAGTCGAATCTGGTGGATGCCGTGTCCTGGGTGATGGGCACCCAGTCGGCCAAGAGCCTTCGCACGCCGAAGATGGAGGATGTCGTCTTCGCCGGCACCGCCACCCGTCCCTCGCTCAACCGAGCGGAGGTGACGCTGGTCTTCGACAATGAGAGCCGGACCCTGCCGCTCGATCTGGACGAGGTGAGCATCACCCGTCGCCTCTACCGAGACGGGTCCTCCGATTACGAGTTGAACGGCGTCTCCTGCCGCCTGCTGGACATCCAGGAGCTCCTGTCCGATTCCGGGGTCGGGCGTCATCAGCACGTGATCGTCGGTCAGGGCCAGATCGATTCGGTTCTCAACTCGGGCCCGGCCGAGCATCGATCCGTGATCGAGGAGGCGGCCGGGATCCTCAAGCACCGGCAGCGGAAAGAGCGAGCACTGCGGCGCCTGGAGCGAACCGACGCCGACATCCTCCGCCTCCAGGACATCGTGGGCGAGCTGACCCGCCAGATGAGGCCGTTGAAGCGGCAGGCCAACGCCGCCGAGCAGCACGCCGTCCTGACGGCCAATGTGCGGGCCCTTCATCTCTACCTGGGTGGAGAACAGCTGCGCGAGTTCGATGCGCGAATGGCGACCCTGACCGCCGAGCGCCAGGAACTGGCCCAGAGGATCGCCGATGGTGAGGCCGAGGTCGACGAACTCGCCTCGGCCCTCAACATCCTGACGGCCGAGGCGGGCGAGGTCGGGCAGGCTCTCGATCGAGACACGGCGGCGGCTGCCCGCCTGGAGACGATCCTGGAACGGTTGCGCCGGGCGGCGTCGGTGGCGCACGAACGTCGAAGGGCGGCGATGGCCCGCCGCGATGGCGCCGAGGAGCGCAAGCGCGACCTCGAGAGCGAACGCGATGGTCTGAGCGTGGAGGTGGAGGCGGTTCGGGCGGCAGTAGCCGAGGCCGCGGTGGTCGCCGAACGCGAGGAACGGCGCTCTCGCACTTTGGAGGACGAGGCGCGGTCCCTGGCTGACCAGGAGGGCCTCAGCCCCGAGGGTGCGCTGGCGGTGGTCCGTGGCGAGCTCCGGGCGCTGGAGGGGGCACAGCAACGCGACGGGCGGGAGCTCGATCAGGTGCAACGCCGCATAGGCGTCGTGGAGGCCCAGATCCGAGACGACGGCGAGGAGGCGGATTCCCTCAACGAGGAGATCCGCAGGCTCGACGAAGAAGCCACGCTGGCTCAGACCGCCTATCGCAAGGCGAGTGAGGAACGGCAGGAACGCCAGAAGCACTGGGAGGCGATGGAAGCGGCCCTGTCCGAGGCCCGTCTGGCGGTCGCCTCGGCCCGGGCGCGTCTGGAAGCCGTCGAAGCGGCCGCCGAAGGGACGGCTGACCCCGAAGCGAGGGCGATCGTGGACGGCCGTTCCGGGCACCTCGGCTCACTCACATCGCTCCTCGACATCCCCGACCACCTGGCGGCAGCAGTGGACGCCGCCCTCTCGCCGTGGGCAGACGCCTCCGTCTTCGATTCGACGACGGCCCTGCACGACGCCGTGGCGGCCTTGAAGTCGGATGGCCGCGGCGGAGTCCCGATGGTGGCCCCCGACGGGGTGGTGTCGACCGCCCGTGAGGTGGCCGCCACCCTGGGCCTGGAGACGCTGGTCGACAACTTGGGGCCGAAGGCGAACCGGAAGGTCGCCGACGCCCTGTTGGGTGACGTGATCCTGGTCGAGGGATGGTCGGCGGGCCGATCGGTCGTCGCCGCCCATCCGGAGGTCCGGGCCGTCACTCCCGAGGGAGACTTGATCACCGTCCACGGGGTCCGCGTGGCCCATCCCGACGGAGCCACTCCCGCCATGGTGGAAGCCGCCGAGGTGGCTCTCGAGCGCGCCACGACCGAACTGGCTCGAGTCCAGTCGCTCCACACCTCCGCCAAGCGCGACTTCGAGCACAGCCGGGGGAGGGAGCGCGAGACCCTGGAAGCGCTGGAAGCCATCGAGGCGCGAATCTCGGGCGCCAGCGAGGCCTTGGGGCGGGTCAATCGTGCTCGCTCCAACCTCGAGTCAGAGCTGGTTCGGCTGCAAGAGCGCAAGACTGCGCTCGAAGAGGCAGCGTCGGAAAGAGATGAAGCTCTGGCTCGGTTGCGTCGGCGTGTCGCTGCCCTCGAAGGTGAAGAGGCGGAAAGGCAGCGAGCATGGGAGGAGATGGAAGCTCGGCGGTCCGCCCTGGAAGCGGCACGCGAGGAGGCCCGAGCAGCCTGGAACCGGGCCGAGGCTGATCTTCGAGCCGCACGAGAGCGCCTCCAACTCCTTGAGAGACGTCAGCAGGCGGTCGAGGAAGCCCTGGAAGCCGAGCTGACTCGACCCGTGAGCGAAGCCGACCTGGAACGCTTCGAGTTGATCGCGTCGATCGCCCGCCGCGCGATCGACACGCTGGAAGGTCGCCTGGAGACGCTCCGCATCCGCCAGGCCGACCTCCGGGAGCGAGCCGGCGAGACGGGGGTGCAGCGCGAAGCTGTTCGGAATCGTCACGAGGCGGCCCGATCACGTCTGGAAGCGGACCGCAAGCGCCTGGGGGAGATCGATCTGGAGACGACCGAGATCCGGGTGCGACGGGAAGGCGTGGCGGAGGGTTTGCGCCGTGACGCCGACGCCGACGAAGACACCGCCCTGGCGGCACCGCGACCCGATATCGATGGAGTCGGACCGGACGACGACCTGACCCAGGTGCTGGCGGAGATGGAGGCCCGGCTACGACGCATGGGACCCGTCAACCCGCTGGCGGCCCAGGAGTACGCCGAGCTCGAGGAACGCCACATCTTCCTGACCGATCAGCTGGCCGATCTCGAGAGCTCCCGCCGGGAGCTGAGGCACGTGGTGGCGGCGCTAGACGAGGAGATCCAGGGTCGCTTCGACGCCGCCTTCGAAGAGGTCGCCCGCGCCTACGAGGAGCATTTCGCCCTTCTCTTCCCGGGGGGCAAGGGAAAGCTCCGGCTGACAGATCCGTCCGAGCCGTTGACCACCGGGGTCGAGATCCATGCTCAGCCGCTGGGCAAGAAGGTCAGCCAGCTTTCTCTCTTGTCGGGTGGGGAGCGGTCGCTGGCTGCTTTGGCCTTCCTCTTCGCCGTCTTTCGGGCTCGTCCCAGCCCGTTCTACATCCTGGACGAGGTGGAGGCCGCCCTGGACGATGCCAACCTCCGGCGCTTCCTCCGTCTCATCGAGGCGTTTCGTCACGATGCCCAACTGGTCATCGTCACCCACCAGCAGCAGACGATGGAGGCAGCCAACGTCCTCTACGGGGTGACGATGGAGCCGGGCGGGTCGTCGTCGGTCGTGCGCAAGGAGTTGGAGGCGGCCCAGGCCGAGGCCCGAACCGAGGAAGCCTCGGCGCAGGCATAGAATCGGCCCGTGGACACCTTCCAGCTGATTCTGATCGTCCTGGGGGTGCTGGTCGTGGCGGGGGTCGCCTGGTTCCTGGTCACCCGTCGCTCATCAGCGCCCGAAGCGCACGCATCCGTCGTCACTGCCCCAGCCGGCGGCGCCATACGGGGTCGCCTGGCGAAGTCTTCCCAATCTCTGGGCGGGGCGCTGCGGTCGGTGTTCGGTCGGGGAGCGTTGGATCAGGAGTTCTGGGACTCGATGGAAGAGGCCCTCATCTCGGCCGACATGGGTGTCGGGGCGGCCACCGATGTGGTGAGCCGGGTGAGAGCGAGCCGTCCGGAGGACGCCTCGACCGCCCGGACGGCCCTGAAGGAGTCCTTGGAGCGAGAACTGGCGGGACGTGACCGTCGCCTGCAACTGGGTGACTCCAAGCCGGCCGTCGTGCTGGTGGTGGGGGTGAACGGGTCCGGCAAGACCACCACGGTCGCCAAGCTCGCCCACCGATTCCAGGAGGAAGGCCGCGCTCCGTTGCTGGGCGCAGCCGACACGTTTCGGGCGGCCGCCGAGGCACAGCTCCGGACCTGGGGAGAGCGCCTCTCCGTCGACGTCGTCGGTGGACAAGAAGGGGCCGATCCCGCGGCAGTCGCCTTCGACGCATTCCAGGCTGCCCGGTCCCGCGGCAAGGACGTGGTGTTGATCGACACCGCCGGTCGTCTCCAGTCCAAGCACAACCTGATGGCAGAACTCACGAAGATTCGCCGGGTGCTGGAGCGCGAAACCACCGTTTCCGAGGTCCTGTTGGTGCTCGACGCCACCGGTGGGCAGAACGGGATCTCACAGGCGGAGGTCTTCACGGAGGCGGTAGGGGTCACGGGCCTCGTCCTGACCAAACTGGACGGCACGGCTCGGGGTGGCGTCGTGGTGGCGGTGGAGAAGGCGTTGGGGGTCCCGGTCAAGTACGTCGGGTTGGGCGAAGGAATCGACGACCTGGTCCCGTTCGATCCTCACGAGTTCGTGGAGGCCCTGCTTGCCGACTCGTGATCGCAACGACCTCGTGGCCCTGGCCCGGGAGGCGGCGGTGAACGCCTACGCCCCATACTCGAAGTTCCGGGTAGGAGCCGTGGCGCTTGGAGCCGACGGGCTCACCTACACCGCTACCAACGTCGAGAACGCGGCCTATCCCTCGTCGTCGTGTGCCGAGGCCAACGCCATCGCTCGGGCGGTGTCCGAAGGGGTACGCAAGATCGATGCGGTGGCGGTGGCCTGCATCGACGCCGCCGATGTGTCGGCGGCCTACCCGTGCGGCAAGTGCCGCCAGATCATGTCGGAGTTCGCGGTCGACGAGGTGTACGTGACCGCAGGCTCCGGCTCCAAGGTCCACAGCCACACGCTCGACGAACTCCTCCCTCACCGTTTCACCCTCTGAGGTCCAGCCCGCCCACCACGTAGGCGGCGATGGCGGCCGCCGCTCCGACATTGAGGGAATCGATTCCTGAGCGCATCGGGATCCTCACCACCCGGTCGAGGACGGCCCGGGTGTCCGGGCTGAGCCCCGATCCCTCAGCGCCGAGGACGAGGGCGACGCGGTCGGCGAAGTCCGTGCTGCCGATCGTCGGAGCGGATGGGTCGGGGGAGAGGCCGACCAGCTCGAACCCATGGTTCGAGAGAAGTCGCAGACCGCTCGGGAATGCCGGAAGGCGGCCGTGCGGCAGGCTGAAGACGGTTCCCATCGACACGCGGACGACGCGCCGATAGAGGGGATCGCAGCTGGTCGGGTCTCCCAGGAGAGCGTCGAATCCGAGAGCAGCCGCCGACCGAACCATCACCCCGAGGTTGGTCGGGTTCGTCACGTTCTCGGTCACGAGGACACGCCGCGCTCCGGCCACGATCTCCTCTGCATCCACGGCCGGCGGACGGCGGAAGGCGGCCACGAAGCCTCGATGGAAGCGGAAACCGGTGACTGCCTCCACCACCTCGGGCGAGCCCAGGTAGACGGGAATTCGATCGGGGAGTTCGGGAAGACGGTCGAGCATGTCGCCGGCCACGAACACCGACACGGGCTCGAGACCCACTTCGAGGGCCCTTTCGGTCACCTTGGTGCCTTCGCACATGAAGATCCCGGCCAGATCACCATCCGGGCTCTCGCGCCAGCGCCGGAGCCGCTCGTCGGTGAGGCCGGTGTAGGCCCTGATACGCGGGTCGTCCGGTGACTCGATCTCGATCAGATCCACGACGGCGAGTATGGCGCGGATCGATCCTGTGTGGACCCGTTGTAGCAACGGTCAGGCGGCTTGCTCTACGCGAGTGAGAACGGGCTCGCATGTTGTGCACGAATTGCCGTGGATCCCTGCCCGGCGACGAATACGAGATCCCGCGAGTCTCCACCGGTGCCGTCTCTCGGGCACGCCGAGCCATCCGATCGATCGTGGAGATGTCCGGCAGCCTCAGGCCACTCCTTCGGACTCAGAAGCGGCCTGTGGCTGCTTCAGCGGGCGTCGAGGGCTTCGATCAGCTTGGGAAGGACGTTGTGAACGTCTCCGACGATGCCGAGATCGGCGATCGAGAAGATCGGGGCGTCCGGGTCCTTGTTGATCGCCACGATCGTCTTCGAGTCCTTCATACCGACCAGGTGCTGCATGGCACCCGAGATGCCGGCGGCGATGTAGACGTCGGGCTTCACCGTGGTGCCGGTCTGGCCGACCTGTTTCGAATAGGGGACCCAGCCCGAGTCGACGATGGCACGTGTGGCCCCGGTGGCGGCATTGAGCCGCTTGGCCAGCTCCTCCACCATGCCGTAGGCCTCGGCCGAACCCAGGCCCCGACCGCCGGAGACGATCACGGCGGCGTCTGTGAGCTGGGGTCCTTCCCGCTCTTCGGCATGGCGGGCAGTGATCTTGGCGCTCGAGCGGCCGACGTCGGGAAGCGGCAGCGTTTCCACCTCTGGTGTGAGGCCGGCTCCGGCTTCGGCCGGGAACGATTTGGGTCGGACCAGCACGATGTGCGGAGCGTCGCCCCTCACTTCGGCCTTGGCCAGCTGGGTGCCGCCGAAGATCTCGTGGGTGGTGACGGCGCTCCCGTCTCCGAGTTCGACATCGGAGGCGTTGGAGAGGACCGAGCGGCCCAGGCGGGCGGCCAGACGTCCGGCTATGTCGCGGTCGTTGTAGGCCTGACCGAAGAGGATCAGGTCTGCGGATTCCGTCGAGAGCCGTTCGGCCAGAGCGGCAGCCACGGGAGCCGAGGGAAGCGAGTCGCCGGGATCGGCGTGGAGTACTCGGGCAGCTCCATGGTCGCCGAGCGTCGAGAAGGCCGTGTCGGATCCGCTCCCGAGGTACACCGCTGTCACATCGCCCAGCGAGCGGGCCTTGGTGAGCAGCTCCAGACCGATGGATGAGGGCGAGTCGCCGTCTTCCTCGACGAATACCCAGATGTTCGCCATTCAGATCACCTTCTTCTGTTCGAGGAGCTCCACGATCTTGAGATGGGCAGTGCCGTCGTCCTCGATCTTCACTCCGGCCTCGCGTTCGGGGGCGGGCTCCACCGCCGTGACACTCTGGAGCACCGAGATCTCGACCCCCAGATCGGAAGCGGTCAAGTTCTCCACTTCCTTCTTCTTGGCGTCCATGATTCCTTTGAAGGTGGGGTAGCGGGGCTCGACGACGCCGGCCGTCACCGACACGACCGCCGGCAGGTCGGCTTCGACGACCTCGTAGCCGGTGTTGGTCTGGCGATCGATCGAGACCTTGCCATCACCGGCCGTAACGCGGGTGGCGTAGGTCAAGGCGGGGGCGTCGAGGAACTCGGCCACCATCTGGGGGAGAACCCCGCTGTAGCCGTCGGTCGACTCGGTTCCGGCGATGACCAGGTCGTAGCCGGTGCGTCCGATCGCCGCAGCCAGGATCCGAGCGGTCGTCAGTGCGTCGGCGCCCTTCAGGGCTGGGTCGTCGACGACCACGGCGCGGTCCGCGCCCATTGCCAGGGCTTGACGGATCCCTTGCATAGAGCCGGCCGGGCCCATCGACACGAGGGTGACGGTGCCGCCTTTCTCCTGGGCGATCTGCAGGCCCATTTCGACGCCGTAGCGATCGGTGTCGTCGAGTACCTGATCGTCGGGCCGGACCAGGTTGTGTGTCTCCGGGTCGAGGCTCTGCGTCCCGGCGGGGTCGGGAATCTGCTTCACGCAGACGACCACCTGCATACGGGCTCCTCCTTCATAGACGGGTAGTTCGGGATGCTAACTGCATCCAGAAACTTGAGCATACACTCAAATTATGGAGCCCTCAGGTGATGCGATCGAGGATCAACCCGGTGGCATCCGGCGGCTCCGAGTCGATCTCCCAGGCGGCCGCCGCCCGCGTCACGACGTCGCTGACGTCTCCCGGTCGATGCGTCAGGATCGCCAGAGGATCGCCGGCGGCGACCTCGTCACCGACCTTGGCGAGCACCTCGATGCCCACTCCCGGGTCGATGTCGTCCTCCTTTCGGGTTCTGCCCGCCCCGAGCCGCATGGCGGCGATTCCGATGGTGCGAGCGTCACAACGGGTGACGAAACCCGAACGGTCGGCTTCCAGTGCGGTCTGGCCGGGAGCCTGGTCGAGCAGGGACCGGTCCTCGACGACCCTGGGGTCGCCTCCTTGGGCTTCGACCATCGCTTGAAAACGCTCCATGGCCCTTCCGGAACGGATGGCTTCGTCGACGGCGTCACTGCTGCCTTCGATGCCCGCCAATTGGAGCATCTCGACGGCGAGAGCCCGGGTGACTTCGACGAGGTCCTCGGGCCCCTCGCCCTCCAAGACGTCCAGCGACTCCGCGATTTCGTTGGCGTTTCCAACCATCCGTCCCAACGGCTGGCTCATGTCGGTGAGCAATGCTGTGACCGGCAGGCCGTGGGTTCGGCCGATCCCGATCATCGTCTCGGCCAGGCGTCGGGCCTCGGCGGGTTCGGAGAGGAAGGCTCCAGAGCCGGTCTTGACGTCCAGGACCAAACCGTCCAGATCTTCGGCGAGCTTCTTCGACATGATCGAGGAAGCGATGAGGGGCAGCGACGACACGGTCCCCGAGGCGTCTCGCAGCGCATACAGCTTGCGATCGGCCGGCACCAGGCTCTCCGATTGGCCCGCCATCACGAAGCCGCAACGAGAGAGGATCTCGCGGAAGCGGTCCGGATCGAATTGGACCCTGAGCCCGGGGATCGACTCCAGCTTGTCGAGAGTGCCGCCGGTGTGGCCGAGGCCTCGGCCGGACATCATCGGTACGAGGACCCCGCACGCGGCGACGATCGGCGCCAGTGGAATCGAGACCTTGTCGCCCACGCCACCGGTGGAGTGCTTGTCGACCTTGGGTCCCTCGATCGTCGAGAGATCGAGCACTTCGCCCGAGTGGAGCATCGCCCCGGTCCAGGCGGACAATTCCTCGGCGTCGAGCCCGTTGAGGTAGACCGCCATCGCCATGGCCGACATCTGGTAGTCGGCTACCTCGTCCCGGGTGTAGGCGGAGATGAGCCATTGGATCTCCTCGTCTCGGAGCCGTCCTCCATCTCGTTTGCGCTCGATCAGCTCGATGACGTTGAAACTCATTTGGACCTCCACCGGGACGGGCAAGCGTATCGCTCTCTCTAGGGCGAGACCACCCGGTGATCCACGACCCGAACGCCTTCGGCGATGAGCAGCCGGGCCTGTCGGTCGGGATTGGGCGTTCGGATGCGGCCGCCGACCCCGACGACTCTCCACCAGGGCAGATCCTGGCCGCTGCGACGGAGCAGAGTGCCGACGGCTCGGGCGGCGCCGGGATAGCCGGCTTCCTCGGCCACCTCGCCATAGGTGACGACGTCGCCTGGCTGCAGGCGAAGAAGGACTTCGACGACCCTCTCCTCGAAATCGCTCAACCGGTATTCCTCATTCCCGCGGCGATCCCGTTGACCGTGAGGAGGATCGCCCGATGCAACTGGGGATCGGGTTCGGTCGACTGGCGAGCCCGGTCGAGGAGGGATGCCTGGAGGAGATTGATCGGGTCCAGGTAGGCGTCCCGGACCTGGAGTGTCCTGCGCAGGACGGGATTGGTGGCCAGCAATTCCGACTGGCCGGTCGTGGCCAGCACCTCTGCCACGGTGAGATCGAACTCCTCGCGCAACCGATCGAAGATGTGGCGGTGGCGCGGTTCTACGAGTAGGTCGACGTAACGGCGCGTGATCTCGAGGTCGGTCTTGAAGAGGGTCATCTCCACGTTCGAGAGGAAAGTCTGGAGGAACAGCCACTGTTGCTGCATGTCCTGTAGCACCTCCCCGTACCCGGCCTCCTTGACCGCCTTCAATCCCGACCCGACGCCGAACCAGCCGGGGACGATCTGACGGGATTGGGTCCAGCCGAACACCCACGGGATGGCTCGCAGGTCGTCGAGGCTGCCTCCTCCCTCGGGCCGTCGAGAAGGGCGGGACCCGATGTTCATGTCGCCGAGCTCCTCCACTGGCGTGGACGACAGGAAATAGGGGACGAGCGACGGATCGTCCACCAGTTCCCGGTACGAGGTGTAGGCGGCGTGAGAGAACACTTCCATCGCCTCTGTCCAGCGATCGAGGACCTCCTTCGGCTGCCGGGATTCCCTGTGCAACAGCGAAGCCTCCAGGACCGAGGCCAGGGCCAGCTCGAGGTTGCGAGCGGCCAGGCCCGGCAAGCCGTACTTGTCGGAGACGACCTCGCCCTGCTCGGTGATCTTGATGGGCCCGTCGATGGTGCCGTAGGGCTGGGCCAGGATCGCCTGATGGGTGGGGCCGCCACCTCGCCCGATGGTTCCGCCCCGGCCGTGGAACAGGCGGAGCTTCACACCATGGCGGGCGGCGACATTCCTCAGGGCTCGCTGTGCCTTGTAGATCTCCCACTGCGAAGTCGTGATGCCGCCCGCTTTGTTGGAATCGGAGTAGCCGAGCATCACCTCCTGCATGTTCCCCCGCAGCTCGACGACGCGGCGATAGGCGGGACGGGAGAGGGCGCCATCGAGGATCTCACCCGCCCGGCGCAAGTCGTCGATCGTCTCGATCAGGGGCACGAACCCGATGCGGGCGATGTCCTGGGAGAGGTCTATGAGACCCGCTTCGCGTGCCAGGACCGCGGCAGCGAGCACATCGTCGGGGTGGGAGGCCATCGAGATCACATACGACTCGATCACGTGCTGGCCGAAGCGCTCCTGGGCGGTGTGGATGGCCCGAAAAGTGTCGAGGGTGATGGCCGGCCGCTCGGACAGGCGGGTGGCGGGAGAGGTGAGCGGGCGGAACCCTGCCAACTCGCGATCCAGCATGTCGGCCCGGTCCTCAGGGCCGAGTGACGAGTATTCCAGGCCGAGGCGCCCATAGAGGGCGTCGAGTGCCTCGGTGTGGAACCGAGCGTGCTCGCGGATGTCCATCGTCGCCAGGTGGAAACCGAAGGCTCGGACGTTGCGGATCAGCCGCATCAAGACTCCTTCGGCCACGAGATCGCCCCGGTTCCGCCTCAGGCTGTCCCGCATGAGCTCCAGTTCCCGGATCATCTCGTCGGGTGTCTCGTAGTCCAGTCCCGGCACGTGCCGGGTGCCATGCCGCACGCGGGTCTGAGTGTTGATCAGACGCTGATGGATGTAGGCGCATTTGAGACGGTAGGGCTCGCCGGCGTTGAGGCGATGGAACCGCTCCCAGACACCGGGGAGCAATCTCTGATCCTCCGCCAGCGAGTTCTCCAGCTCCTTCGATATGGGCTGGAGCCGAATAGAAGTCGAGAGTTCCTCGGCGACCGACTCGACGGCGGAGATCAAGCCTCGTAGGCCGCGATCGTGCTGCATCTCCAACACCTGGAGCGTGATGTCCGGCGTGACCGAAGGGTTGCCGTCCCTGTCACCGCCTACCCAGGTGCCGAACCGAATCGGGACGTGGTCGCCTGGTGCGAGACGGTCGAGCTGGAGGTCGACCTCCTCACCGAGGGTGGGGAGGACATCGCCGAACAGCTGGTCGAAATAGAAGACCATCGATCGGGCCTCGTCGATCGGTTCGGGCCGCTCCATTCGGAGCTCGTCGGTCTGCCAGATCTGGTCGATCAGCTCCGCCACCCGGCGGTCGATGCGCGTCCGATCGGACTCGGTTGCGCGAGGATCGAGCCGCTGATCCAACAGGTCGGCCAGAGTCCTCAGCTTGGTGAGGATGGTTCGGCGGGCGGCCTCCGTGGGATGGGCCGTGAAGACGGGACGCAGTTCCAGTCGGTCGATCACAGCCGTGACGAGATCGGGGTCGAGACCCGCGGCCTGGATGCGGTCGATGGTGGCAGCGAGAGAGTGATCCACGTCGGTCTCGGCCAGCTCTTCGATTCGATGGACCTGCTCGGCGGCATTGGCGAGATAGAAGTAGGCCGTGAAAGCCCGCATCAGCTGGATGGTCTCGTTCAGGTCGAGGGAACCGAGGAGCTGGGTGACCTGCTCGGCGGCGGCGGCGTCCTCCTCCTGTCGCACCTGCTTGGTGAGGCTCCGCACCTGCTCCACGAGATCGAGGAGACGGGGACCGTGCTGGCGGGTCAGTGCGTCGCCCAACTGGTGTCCCAGGCGACGGATGTCGTCGCGGAGAGCCTGGTCGCGATCCGTGAGCGTCACGGTCCGAGGTTATTACCTACCTCCAGGAGGCCGAGCCTCAGACTCCGACGTCGCGCCTTTGGAAGCCGAGCAGCCCGATCACCACGAAGATCGCGGACACTGCAAGGCACAGGGCGATGTCGGCCGAGGCGGCTCCGCTCCTGAGGATCTCCGTCGGGTCGTACCAGTCGAAAGGGGAGAGGCGCTCCACCCACGCCAGGCTCTCGACCATCGGTGCCATGGTGTCGGCGAGGTACGCCATCACCGCGACGGCGGCCGTCACGGCGATCACCGCCCCCTTGCGACCGGTGACACCTCCGATGGCCAGGGCCAGAGCTCCGAAGAGCAGGCCGAGGAGGGCCAGTTGGAACGCCGCCGCCGCCAAGTGAGCCGGGGGCAGGCCCAGATCGATCGGCCCACTCAATGCCAGGATGGCGAGGAACACCGCCAGGCCCGCTGCGACCATGACCAGAGTCAGCGTGAGCGTGCGCTGCAGGAGCACCCGGCTCCGGCTGACCGGATGGGCGATGAGCAGCTCCAGCCCACCGGACTCCTCGTCACCAGCCAGCAGCCTGGCCCCCATCGTCACGCCGAGGATCACGACCAGGACCTGGCCCAGCACGCCGAACACGGCCGCGCCCATGTACCCCTCCGCCGTGTTGAAGTCTTCCCATCCCATCGCTTCGATCAGACCGGGTGGGAGTGTCTCGAGCAGATCCGAGTATGCAGGGTCGGCCATGAAGGGATAGAACGCTCCGTACACGACCGTCACGGCGATCAATCCCATCATCCAGCCGAGCAGTGCGCGCCGGGAGTCCCACAACGATTTGATCCAGATGTCACGAAACATCGGCTTCCTCCTCGAGGTAGTACTCGAAGAACAGTTCTTCGAGGTCCGGCTCCTCGGAGATGAAATCGAGTACTCGATGGCGGGCAACCGCCTTCACGAAGGTGTCGGCCTCTCCGAGCAGCCGACAACGGAGCACCCGGTCTTCCACCAGGAGATCGGAGAGTCCCTCGATGGGTTCGAAGGTGGTGGGATCGACTGGCTCTGCGAAGGTCACCTCGATCCGGCGCACGGCACGTGCCCGGAGAGCCTCGACTTCGTCCACTGCCACCAGCCGTCCCTGGCGGATGATGGCTGCCCGATCCGCCACTTGCTGAACCTCGCTCAATATGTGGGAGGACATGAAGACGGTCTGCCCGCCGGCGCGGGCCTCGCGCACCATGTCCAGGAACTCGTGCGCCATGAGCGGGTCGAGCCCACTGGTGGGCTCGTCGAGGATCAGGAGCTCGGGCTCGTGCATGAACGCCTGGATGAGGCCGACCTTTTGACGGTTGCCCTTCGAGAGTCCGCGTATCGGGCGATCGAGGTCGAGGATCAGGCGCTGGGCTAGTCGCTCGACGCGGTCCTTGGGTACCCCGCCACGTAGATTGCCCAGGTACGTCAACAGCTGCCGGGCTGTCTGGCGACCCTCGACGGCGAAGTCGCCTGGTAGGTAGCCGATCCGGCGCCGCACGTCGATACCGTCGGTCCGAGGGTCCAGTCCGAGCACCGTTGCCGAGCCGGAGTCGGGGCGCAACACGTCGAGGAGTAGCCGGATGGCCGTGGTCTTGCCGGCGCCGTTCGGTCCAAGGAAGCCGAACACTTCGCCTCGTCTCACATCGAGCTCGAGGCCGTCGAGAGCCAGGGTGGAGCCGTAGCTCTTGGTGAGCCCTCGGGTCGTTATCGCCTCAGCTGTCACGTCGCTCCCTCCTGACCATCTCCGTGGCGGCTTCCAGCGACTCCCGGGTCGATTGGAGCGCGACCGGATCGAACAGCCCATGGGTGAGGATGTCCATCATCAGTGCGGTCACTCGCGTCAGGCCGTCCATCTCGAAGACGTCGGTGTCGAGCGCTCGGGAGAGGTGGTCGTGGAGCACGACGAAGCCGAGTTGCATCGTCAGCAACACGGCCGCCCGGGCGGTGTCGTCGTCGGTGGGTTTCACGATTCCCTGCTCTTCGGCGACCGCGAACATCCGAACGGATTCGTTCAACATCTCGTCGAAGAGGGCGGCCGCGGCATCTGCGCCGCGGGCCAGCGACCAGCCCAGATAACGCAGGATGGGCGGCGCGATGGAGAAGATCTGGGCGAGGAATCCCGGATCGTTCAGTGAGCCGTCCGCCAGCGGCTCGGTCTTGTAGCGACGAATCGTCTCCACGACATACCGGTCGCAGGTCGCCAGTAGACCTTCCTTCGAGCCGAAATGGTGGAGGACCAGTCCGGGGGACACGTCGGCGGCCGACGCGATCGCCCGCACCGTCGTTCCCCCCACACCACGGGTGGGGAACATCTCGAGAGCGGCTCGTCGGATTCGCGCCTCCGCGGTCAGATCCACTGAACGCATGTTCAGAAAGCTAGACGACCGTTCAATCGGTGGCAAGTTGGCGTCATACCTCTGATCCCGTCACTGCGTTACCGTGAGCCCCGATGTTCGATTCACTCACTCAGCGTTTCGAGGGGATCTTCTCCAATCTCCGTGGCAAGGGCCGTCTGTCAGAAGCGGACGTAGACGCTGCCCTGCGAGAGGTCCGTCTCGCCCTGCTGGAGGCCGATGTCAACGTGGCGGTGGTCAAGACCTTCCTCGCCAGGGTGCGCGAGCGGGCGTTGGGGGCCGACGTGTCGAAGAGCCTCACCCCCGGCCAGCAGGTCATCAAGATCGTCCACGAAGAGTTGGTGGCCACATTGGGTGGCGAGACGGCGCCGCTCAAGACGTCCAGCTCGCCCCAGGTGATCTTGATGGTCGGCCTCCAGGGATCCGGTAAGACGACGACTGCCGGCAAGCTGGCCCGCCATCTCAAGGGCAAGGGTCGCCGGCCGCTGCTGGTGGCTGCGGACCTCCAGCGGCCGGCCGCCATCGACCAGTTGGAGACACTCGGACGTAGGCTCGAGGTGCCCGTTTTCGCCGAGCGGAAGTCCAAGCCCACGCGAGTCGTGAAGGCCGCTTTGAAGGAAGCCACCCGAGCAGGTCACGACGTCGTGATCGTCGATACCGCCGGGCGGCTCCAGATCGACGACGCTCTGATGAAGGAGCTGGCCGATGTAGCCAAGGTGGCCGAGCCAGACGAGACCCTGCTGGTGGTCGACGCCATGACCGGTCAAGACGCCGTCAACGTCGCCAAGGGCTTCGTGGACAACACGCCTCTGACCGGGATCGTCCTCTCGAAACTCGATGGCGACGCCCGGGGAGGTGCTGCCATCTCGGTGCGCGAGGTCACGGGTGCGCCCGTCAAGTTCGCGGGTGTTGGCGAGGGCCTCGACGACCTCGAACCCTTCCATCCCGACCGAATGGCGTCCCGTATCTTGGGCATGGGTGACGTGCTGACCCTGATCGAGAAAGCCGAGGCGACTTTCGATGCCCAGGAGGCCGAGAAAGCCGCCGCCAAGATGGTCAAGGGGCAGTTCACGCTCGAGGACTTCCTGGAGCAGTTCCAGCAGATCAAGAAGATGGGCCCACTCCAGGACATCCTGTCGATGCTTCCCGGTGCCAACTCCATGCTGAGGCAGGTCGAGATCGACGATCGAGAGATCAAACGGATGGAGGCGATCATCTACTCCATGACGCCCGAAGAGCGCCGGAACCCGAAGATCATGTCGGGGAGCCGCAAGCGGAGGGTCGCCTCGGGGTCGGGGACGAGCCCACAGGAGGTCAACAAACTCCTCAAGCAGTTCAGCGACGCCCAGAAGATGATGAAAGGCCTAGGGGGAAAGGGCCTGGCCGGTCTGGCCGGGATGATGGGCGGCCGGGGCCGTTGACGGGCACCGGCCTTCGGTTTGCTATGCTCTACCCGACCGGTGGGCCGCATCTCTTCTCCGCGGCCTCGTACCGGGCTTCCAACTCGAAATTCGAATAGCAGCCGCGCTTGGAGCCCGGCGTGGCACACGAGAGGTGAGTCGATGGCCGTCAAGATGAGACTGATGCGGATGGGCAAGACCAAGTCGCCCCATTACCGCGTCGTGGTGATGGATGGACGTGCTCCCCGTGACGGTCGCTATCTCGACCTGATCGGGCGGTACGACCCGCGACAGGAGCCGTCGGTCGTCGAGATCGACACCGAAAAGGCGGTGGATTGGCTCCGCAAGGGCGCCCAGCCCACCGAAGCGGTGGCCAAGCTCCTAGATGTCTCCGGGGCCCTCACCGAGTACAAGGTCAAGACCGGGAAGATCCACACCGTGGCAACGGCCGCCGCATCCAAGGAGCCGGAAGAGACCCCTGAAGCCTCCGAAGAGACGCCTGAGGTCGCCGAAGAGACGCCTGAGGTCTCCGAGGAGACTGCCGAGCCGACAGAGGACGAAGCCTCCACTGACGAGGCGACTTCCGACGCCTCCGAGGAGGAGTGAGCGTGGCCAAGGGCGAGATCGTCGAACGTGTCGTCGGCTACGTGGTTCGTGAGATCGTCGACAATCCGGATCAGGTCGAGGTCACGATCATCGAGCAGGGCCCCGAGGACGTCCTGGCCGAGGTTCGGACCGCCAAAGGGGACATGGGCCGTGTCATCGGTCGTCGTGGCCGAGTCGCCCGCGCCATCCGCGCCGTAGCCGGAGCCGCCGCCGATGAGGAGGGCGTCCGGGCCGAAGTCGAGTTTGTCGACTGACGAGGACTCCGCGGTCCTCGTTGGCCGCGTCATCCGCCCGCACGGATTGCGGGGCGGGGTCGTCGTCGAACCGATAACCGATCGTCCGGTTGAGCGTTTTTCCCCGGGTTCCGTCGTCTTGGACCCTGATGGCAACCCGTTGACTGTGCGCCGGTTCGAGGCGACCGAGCGAGCCCCCGTCATCACCTTCGAGGAGATTGGAGACCGCGATCAGGCCGAGCGTCTACGCGGTCTCTATCTGTATGTGAACGAATACCAGCGCCGCGATCTCGAAGACGAGGAATATTGGCCCGAGGACCTGATCGGTGCGGACGTCTTCGGCCCGGATGGTCGTCGGATCGGATCGGTGACCGACGTCGAGATCGGCGTTGGCCAGGACCGACTCCTGATCGCAACCCCCGCCGGCCCGGTGACCGTGCCGTTCGTCTCCGAAATCGTGACCGACGTCGACCTCGACGGCCGCCGTATAGTCGTCGATCCGCCCGATGGGCTCATCGATTGAACGGGATGGCAGCCACGACCGACCCGTCCGGGGTGGTGAGCCTCAGGGTGTCGTAGGGGTCCTCGCCCACCGGGAGGATCAGATGGAAGGCCGTCCAGACGTTGGGGCTCGGCTCGAGGCTCAGCGTGTCCTCGATGACCACCCGGTCGCCTAGGAGCACCTCGGCGGTCAACGATTCGATGTCGCCTGTCGCATAGCCGGTCACGTCCAGCACACCGCCGGCCTCGGCGGCCGATCCCGGCTCCACGACCACGACCTCCGGAGTCATCAGTGGGCGGCCGACCTCCGGGCCTCCCGGCTGGAGCTCGATCTCCAGCCGAGCCGGAGACGTGAGGATCCGGGCGCGGGCCACCGCCGGCTGCGACAAGACCAAGTCCACGAAGCGGCGACCTTCCTCGGCAACCGGCACGAACAAGCGCTCCAATGAGCCTTCCTCGACCAGCTGGTCGGAGACGACCGATGCGGTGGCGGCGGTCTCGATGCGGATGACCCCTGCGTTGCGGAGGATGCGGGCGGTGAGCGCTGGGGGAGTGGTGGCGGGCGCACCGTCCTCGGTGGCGAACGAAACGCTGAACCGCTGGCAGTCACCGTCCTGTCGCCAGGTGATGTCGGCGATCCGCGTCCCGTCGAAGGTGCCCCGTTCGAAGTCGAGGATTCCGCCGTCTGCCAGCATCACGTCACCCTCGGGGCAGACGGGCGCGTCGGTCGGGATCGTCTCAGGGGACGTCGCTGGGGACGTCGTCACCGCGCTGGTGGCCGGGGGAGTGGTGGCTGGTGGTGGAGGTGTCACCGTCGTGCCCCCTTCCAGGGAACACGCCGCCAAGACCATCACCAGCGAACAGACGAGGATGCGCACAGCGGCAACCAGGGTACGGCGATCTCACCGTCCGGGTGGGCGGCGTGTGGCCGCGTCTTCCTAGGCTGACCCCGGAATGCGCATCTCTTTCGTCACCATCTTCCCGGAATACTTCTCCGGGCCTCTCTCGGTCGGAATCGTCGGGCGAGCGATCGATACGGGAATCGTCGAGATCGATCTCCACGACATCCGCGAGCACGGTCTGGGCGCCCACCGTCAGGTCGACGACACGCCGTATGGGGGTGGCGCGGGCATGGTGATGCGGGTCGAGCCTCTGTTTGCGACCTTGGCGCCGTTGGCCGACAGTCACCGCGTCCTCATGTCGCCCGCCGGCGCACCGCTCGACCAGGAGACGGTCGACCGACTGGCGTCGTATCCACACCTCACTCTCGTGTGCGGGCGCTACGAGGGGATCGACCAGCGAGTGATCGACACCCACATCGACGAGGAGATCTCGATCGGTGACTACGTCCTCGCCGGCGGCGAGGCGGCCGCCCTGGTCGTGACGGAGGCCGTTGTGCGTCTGCTCCCGGGGGTGGTCGGCAACCCCGATTCAGTCCGCCACGAGTCCTTCCGCACCGGACTGCTCGAGGAACCGGTCTACACCAAGCCCGCAGAATACGAGGGCCTGCGGGTCCCGGAAGTGTTGCTGTCGGGTGACCACGGCCGGATCGAGGAGTGGCGAGCCCGCCAACGGGAGGAGCGAACTCGAAGCCGACGGCCTGATCTGTGGAAGCGGTTCGTTGAGGAATCCGAGAGGTGATAGACTCATACGACGTTCCGGTGCCCGTGGGTGCCGACTTCACTGCATACCCTCTTCTAGAGGGTCGCTCTGGGCGCGTTCTCGTGCCGGCGATCCGAAACAAGACGACTAGGAGTCCCGATGAACGACCTTCAACTGTTGGAGAACGCGCAACTGCGCGACGACATCCCCGACTTTCGCGCGGGTGACACCGTGAAGGTCCACGTGCGGGTGGTCGAAGGCGGCCGGGAGCGTATCCAGGTCTTCGAGGGTGTGGTGATCGCCCGTGACGGCGGTGGAGCCCGCGCCACGTTCACCGTCCGCAAGATCAGCTTCGGTGTCGGGGTCGAGCGGGTTTTCCCTCTCCACTCGCCGATCATCGACAAGATCGAGGTCTCGCGTCGAGGGAACGTGCGCCGTTCCAAGCTCTACTACCTGCGTGACCGGGTCGGGAAGTCGGCGCGGATCAAGGAGCGGCGCGACTGAGCGTCCCTCTGGAGGATCGCGCGGACGGCTTTCCCTCCGAGGAGGAGCCCAGCGACGAGCGTCGCAGGACCCCGTTCTGGCTGGAGCTGCCGGGACTGTTGCTCACCGCGCTGGCGGTGGCCGTGGTCGTCAAGACTTTCCTCGTTCAGCCTTTCTACATCCCGTCCCGGTCCATGGAGCCGACGATCCAGGTCAACGATCGGGTCATCGTCAACAAGCTCTCCTATCGGGTGGGCGAGCCGGAACGAGGAGACGTCGTCGTCTTCCTCAATCCGAACCTCACCGACGAGGAACTGCAGGAAACGATCCCTGAGGCGGTCATCCGCTCCATCCTCGAGGCGGTCGGCATCCGCACCCGGGGCGAAGACGATCTGATCAAGCGGGTCGTCGCGGTCGGTGGAGACACGGTGGCGATCCGTGACGGGCGTCTCGAGATCAACGGTGAGGCACCCGAGGAGCCCTATCTGGCATCGGGCGAAGACATGGCCGACTTCGGACCGGAGACGGTCCCCGAGGGGCACGTGTTCGTCATGGGCGACAACCGCAACGCCAGCCACGACTCGCGCTACTTCGGTCCGGTGCCGGTCGACGAGATCATCGGTGAGGCGTTTCTGCGGATCTGGCCGCTGGATCGTTTCGGCGGGCTCTGAAAAGGGCGGATTGTCACTAGCGTCTGATATCTACGGGACACATCCCAGGCGTTCGAAGATCGCAGTTGGGATGTCGAGTCGGGAAGGATCTGATGGAAGAAGATCTCGAGCGCTACGAGACCGAATCCGAACTGGCGATCTACAAGGAGTATCGGGATGTCCTCCCGTTGTTCCGCTTCGTCGTGGAGACCGAGCGGCGCTTCTACCTCGCCAACGACGTGGAGGTCGAGCGAAAGACCGACGGCGATTCCCTCTACTTCGAGATCACGCTCCGTGATGCCTGGGTGTGGGACATGTTCCGCCCCGCCCGATTCCTGAAGCAGGTCACCGTCCTCACCTTCAACGACATCAACATCGAGGAACTCGAGAAGGGCGACTGAGGTGGATCGGGCTCGAGTGGGAACCATCGGTGAAGAAGTCGCCGCCCACTTCCTCGCCCGGCACGGACTCTCGGTCGTGGCCCGCAACGTGGAGCTGCCGGGCGGCGAGATCGACATTCTCGCCCTGGATGGGCCGGTTCGGGTGTCAGTGGAGGTACGGACCGTGACCGGATCCCAAGACCCGCTCCAGGCCTTCGGTTTCGAGAAGGCCAGCCGTGTCCGGAGCCTCGCCAATCGCATCGGAGCCCAGCGGGTCGATCTGGTGGCGATTCGTCTCAAGCCAGAGGCAGCCGAGGCCCGGTGGGTCAAGGGCGCCGCCTGATCAGCGGCGTCGCTGGCGGCGCATCTCCAGATGCCAGCAGCCGTGATGCCAATGCCGCCTGAGATCCGGAGCGGTATCGGGGACGACCACCAGATGGAAGGTGCCCGGAGGTATCTGAGAGGTGCAGCCCGGGCAGACATATGCCTTGCGGGCGGCATAGGGCTGGACCGGTGTGACTGACACCTCGAAGTGGCCCCAGCGGGTCGTCACCCGAAGAACCCCCACAGCAGCAGTGCCACCGTCACCACCAGGGCTATCACCACCGCAGCGATGTCGGCCACGCTCCGCTCTTGGTCTCGAAACGGATTGAAACCCATACCCGCACGGTAACTCCCCCGGGCCTCGATCAGTACGCACCGCCGTCGCCACAACGGTTAGCGTCAGATCCCATGACCTGGACGAAGATCGAAGACCGCGGGCCGATTCGGTGGGTGACCCTCGAGAACGCGGGCAAGCGCAATGCTGTGCCTCTGCACGGATGGTCGGAACTCCAGTCAGCGGTGCTCGACTTCGAACGGTCCTCGGCACGTGTTCTCGTCATCACCGGAGCGGGCGGAGATTTCTGTGCGGGAGTTGAGCTGGATCCGGCTCTGGCGAAGGCGAGCCTGATCGACCGCCATCGACGCATGAAGGCGGTAGCCGAGGTGGCGACGACCCTCCACCGTGCAACCAAACCCACGATCGCAGCAGTCGACGGAGTGGCCGTCGGGGCGGGCATGAACCTGGCTCTCGGGTGCGATGTCGTGATCGCCTCGACCCGGGCCCGGTTTTCCGAGATCTTCGTTCGGCGCGGGCTGACGCTCGACTTCGGCGGCTCGTGGCTGTTGCCACGAGTCGTGGGGCTGCAACGAGCCAAGGAACTGGCCCTCAGCGGTCGTATCGTCGAGGCCGAGGAAGCGGTCCGGATCGGCCTCTGCCTCGAAGTCGTTGCTCCGGAGGAGCTGGAGACCCGCGCCACTGAGCTGGCCGAGTCGTTCTTGGCGGGCGCACCGATCGCCCAGATGTTCGCCAAACAGGGGATCGACTCGGCCTGGGAGGTATCCTTCGAGGACGCCTTGGCATGGGAAGGCCAGTCTCAGGCGATCTGTTTCGCCACCGAGGACGTCGCCGAGGGGGTCGCCGCCTTCCTGGAGAAGCGCAAGCCGGAGTTCCGCGGGAGATGATCGATGGCTGATTGGGAGACCGTTCGCAGGATCGCCCTGGCGCTGCCAGAGGTCACCGAGGAGGCCGGCCGAACGATCGGTTGGCGGGTGAGAAAGAAGCTCATCGCCTGGGAGAGGCCGTTACGGAAGAGCGATCTCGAAGCTCTCGGAGACGACGCTCCGGAAGGCCCCATCCTGGGTGTGCGGGTCGCGGACGAAGGGGACAAGCACGC
>DATGPZ010000070.1:0-7093 GCA_035304485.1 Acidimicrobiia bacterium
TCGGACCCCGAGTGGGTCAGCCTCCTGGATCCGGGTTCATCCCCCGAGATTCGCTCACAGCCCGAGTCTTGAGCCTTCTGTGGTCCGGATTCGGCGCTGACACCGACAGATCCGGACCACAGAACGAGGTCGTGCTTCCCAGGTGGAAAGGACACCGACCCCTGGCCGGGACTCAGAGACGGCGACGATCCGGAACCCCGAACCGCGTTGGTCTTCGCCTCGCGCCACTGTGCGGCTTGTCGCACCCAGGAGCACATCGTGGGATTGCTCTCACCTGAACTGACGCAGAGAGTACGGACTGTCGACGTCGATGGCCCCTCCGAAGAGGCAAAGCGTCTGGTGTGATGTCCGTTCCGAACACGGTCTTCTCCGTTCATGACGGAATGGTCGTCCGGGTGGTCGATGGAGTGACAACGGGAGTCGAGTTCAGTCGGCTCCTGGAACAGCATGACTTCAGCGGTTGATCCGCGTTCGACCAGGCTACTGCATAACTCAAGGGTCGCTTTTGTCGAGTCTTTTGGTAGGGTGGCCCACGTCCTTGTGTCGGGGTCCAACGGCTTCGGATGACACCGGCATCGACGACTTCGAGGAGCAAGAGATGGATCGGGGTGTTGGAATTGCTGTCCGTTGGGCTCGTTGGAGATGGGTCCTTGCAATCACGGTCGGCCTGACCGTTCTTCTCGCGACGGGAGCGGATCGAGTTTGGGGGGCATCGGACGATTCGATCACCACACCCGACTCCGGCGGCGACGTGGGCCTGTATGCGTCGATGGTGCTCGACGACGCCGGGAATCCTGTGGTCGCGTACTACGACTGGACCAACGGGGACCTGAAGATCTTGCACTGCAACGACCCGTTTTGTGCGGACGGCGATGACAAGATCACATCGCCCGACACAGAAGGCTTGGTCGGCTTGGATCCGTCGCTGGTGCTGGATTCGGACGGCAATCCGGTGGTGGCGTACCAGGACGGCGACAACGACGATTTGAAGGTCCTGCACTGCAACGACCCGTACTGCGAAGGCGGTGACGAGACGATCACCTCGCCTGACACGACGGGGCAAACGGGGTACGTGCCGTCGTTGGCGTTGGACGGAGACGGCAACCCGGTGATCGCCTATGGCGACGTATTCAACATCGATCTGAATGTCATGCATTGCAACGACCCCTTTTGTGATGGGGGGGACGAGACGATCAACGCACCCGATCCCAGCGGATCGGATCCTTACGACCTGTCGATGGTGCTCGATGAAAACGGCAATCCGGTCGTGGCCTATTACGAAGACGGGGAATACATCCTGAAGGTCGTGCATTGCCAAGACCCCGATTGTGAGGATGCAACCGTCTCGTGGGTGGACACGAATGGGGATGTCGGTGACTCCCCCTCGTTGGCCCTCGACCCCGATGGCAACCCGGTGGTCGCCTACTACGACTACGACAATGAGGACCTGAAGGTCCTTCATTGTGCCGACCCCGAATGTCTCGCCTACAACTCGATCACGTGGCCTGACACAGAAGGGGACGTGGGTATGTACGCCTCTCTGGCGCTGGACGCTGACGGCTACCCGGTGGTCGCCTACTACGACTATGACAACCAGAAGCTCAAGATCCTGCATTGCAACGACTCCAACTGCGCCGGCGGCGACGAGTCGATCACCGTTCCCGACCTGGGGGTCGACGTAGGCGGCCACCCGTCCCTGGTTCTGGACGGCGACTGGAACCCCGTGGTGGCGTACTACGACTACGACGCCAAGGACCTGAAGGTGCTGCATTGCGACGATCCCAACTGCGCCGACAGCACCCCTCCCTCGTTGTCGGTCCCAGACGACATAGAGGTGGAGGCGACCGGGCCGGACGGAGCCGCGGTTGTCTTCGAGGCGACGGCAGAAGATGTCGACGATCCGAATCCGGTGGTCGAGTGCACGCCCGAGTCCGGGACGACGTTCCCTGTGGGCGACACCCTGGTGGAATGCACCGCTACCGATGCCGCCAACAACATCTCCCAGGACGATTTCACGGTGACAGTGACCGATTCCGGTGCGCCAGAGCTTTCCTTGCCCGGTGACATGGTGGCCGAAGCAACGAGCCTCGCTGGGGCGACCGTCGATTTCGACGTGACGGCCAGTGACGCCATCGACCCGAGCCCGACGGTGATGTGTGATCCCCAGTCCGGATCTGCCTTCCCGATCGGGGAGACGGTGGTCGAATGCACCGCCACAGACGCTTCCGGCAACGTCGGCCAAGGTGCCTTCACAGTGACCGTGAGCGATACCGTCCCCCCGGCGTTGTATGTGGTCGGGGACCTGACGGTGGAAGCGGCAGGCCCGGACGGGGCCGTGGTCGGCTTCGGGGTGACGGCGATCGACGCCGTCGATCCGAATCCTTCGGTCTCGTGCGATCCGGAATCGGGTTCGACCTTCCCTGTCGGGGACTCAGAGGTGGAATGCACGGCTGTCGACGCATCCGGCAACAGCGCGGTTGAGAGCTTCACGGTGACAGTCCTGGCGGCTGGTGGTCCCGGCAGCGGGTCCGGTTCGGGCGACGGCCATGAGTTCCGGTTCGAGGACGTTCCGATCAGCCACCTCTTCGATGCGGAGATCCATTGGCTGGCTTCGGTCGACATCACCCGAGGCTGCAACCCGCCCTCGAACACCCGGTATTGTCCCGAAGACAACGTGACTCGCGGCGAGTTGGCCGCGTTCCTGACGCGGGCCCTGAACCTCCCTTCGGCGTCGAGCGACCCGTTCATCGACACGGCGGGGAGTCGTTTCGCGGATGACATCGCCCGGTTGGCAGCCGCCGAGATCACGCGTGGCTGTAACCCACCGGACAACGATCGGTTCTGTGCTGATGCCGACGTGACTCGAGGTCAGTTGGCAGCATTCCTGGTGAGAGCACTACGTCTCCCACCGGCGGATACGGTTGAGTTCGTCGACAGCGCGGAAAGCGTCTTCGCAGACGACATCGCCCGGTTGGCGGCGGCCGGAATCACGGCCGGCTGCAATCCGCCTGCCAATGATCGGTTCTGCCCCGATGACCCGATCACCCGTGGACAGGTCGCCGCGTTCCTCTCTCGCGCATTGCGCCCGAGTCCCTGAGGCTCGGTTTCGGGACGGACAGGTCACCGGCTCCGGCTATGAACTCGGTGCCGGATGTGGTCAGGGTTCTCGATGGAAAGACGGGATCGTCTCCTCGCGTAGGATGACCCACCATGCAGATCTGGCGCCGCATCTATTCAGTCCTGGGTTGGTTGTTCTTCGCGGCGGTGTTGGTGCAGATATTCCTGGCCGGGTTGGGAGCTTTGGTGGATCCCTCGCATTGGGAGCAGCACAGCACCTTCGTCCACTTCTTCGAGCTGATTCCGGTCCTCCTCTTCGGGGTCTCGTTCCCGGCCAAGATGAAAGGGGAGGGACGCTGGTTGCCGGTCGTGGCGTTCGTGCTGGTCGGTCTCCAATACGCTACGTCGTCGATCAGCCCGAACGTCCTCGCCGGGCTCCATCCCGTCAATGCCGTCTTGATCGCCGGTCTCGGTTTCCGGATGGCACGGAATTCGTTGGCGGCACCATCGGAGTAGGCGGGACTTGTCGCTGACCACGAGTGTGAGTCAGCGAGTCGGTCTCACTTCAGGTGGAACGTTCCCGATAGTCCCCCCGCTACTCGGGTCCGAAGATCTTCCGTGGGGGCTCCCATCCGGTCGGCAGCCTCGTACGAACCGCAGAGACTCGAATCCTGGTTCCGCTCAACAGCCCAGCGACTCGAGGTAACCGACCTCACCTCGTGTCTGGAAAGCCGCTCCTTCCTGTCACCTCCGACCCCGGGGGGTCGCGACGGTTCTAGGACGGACACCACTGGGCACTGAACGACGCTGGCCGGCCCGGGGGCGGCGTGCCACCTCGGTCACGCCACCCCGGCCTTTCATCGAGATGCCGGATCCGCGGTAGGCGCCGTCTGCTTCAGTCCCGCCCGGAAGTCGTTGACGACGATGCGTGACGTTCGATCCGACTGTGACAGCGTCGGTGCTGATGTCGGATCGGATCGCCCGAGTGGCAACTCCAAGGCAGCACCAGTCAGGACCCTATGTGCCTGCAGACACGGTCCCGCCTGCCGTCCACACCGCGGTCAGGCTCGCCATCCCCACGGGAGTGGCGAAGATATCGTCAGCGTTGAGCGCGCACAGACGGATGGTGTGTGATCCGGCCGAGACCGCAGTGGTCGTGAAACCGGTGCCGGTGGCAGCGGTGGCAGCCGAGCCCCAGGATTGGCCATTCACACCCGCGACGACGAACCCGAGGGGATTCTCGGAGCACATCTCGTCGATAGTGAAGTTGAACAACATCGGTCCGCCGGATTGTGTCATCGACATCAGTTGCAACGAGCCGGCGGCGGGCGCGTCGATCTCGAGGGTGAAGACGGCCTCGACGGTCTCGACCGAGTTGTCGGTGTCTGGAAGGCAGTTCGACACGGGATTGCCTCCGCTATCCGGTTCCAGACCGCAGTTGGCCGCCCAGACTTCGGTAGTGAATGCGATGCTGTCCTGGCCGTCGAGTTGTTCAGCGTCCTGGGCGGTGGCGGCATGGACTACTCGGTTGTTGGCGAGGCGGTTCATGAAGGCGGCCATCTGCCCGCGGGTGACGTTGTCGTCCGGACAGAACTGGGTGTTGGCGGGTGGGTTGCAGCCGCGAGTGACGTCGGCGTCGGCCAACCATGCGATGTCGCGGTGGAAGGTGTTCGAGTCGGATACGTCGTCGAAGCGGTGAGACGCCGACACGGCGATCGGGGCGGCTATCAGGACCGTCATCGCCGCGACCAGGGCGGTGAGTCGGTGTGGACGGGTAGGCATCGTCATTTCCTTTCTTTCAGGCGACGCATCCCGGCCGTCCGCCGATCTGCCCAAGAAGACGACCGGTGTCGCGACATTACCGCCCAATAGTCACGTAGGTTTTGGAAAGCAGTCCCTCTGTCCGCCCTCCGCGGTCGAACGCGCCCGCTTCACGAACTCGCGATGGTCCCATGTGTCAGGGACCTTCGACCCTTCCCCGAGTTGACGGTCGGTCGGGAAGGTGGGTGTGGAGGTGGACCGAAGCATGCACGAGAATCTTTCGGCCCGGCACGCCCGCCTCCTCCAGAGTGCGAGGCGGGTCCGACGATATGAACGGGGGCGACCGCCCCGGATCTTGTTCGTCAGTACCTATCCGCCCACGCGGTGTGGGATCGCGACGTTCACCAACTCGCTCATCTCTGAGCTCTCCAAGCTCCGCGGTGGCGACGGCGGGCTGGGGGTAGCCCGGCTAGTCACTCCCGACGACGACATAACACCCACACCCAATGTCGCGGTGATAGCGGCGATCGACTCTCCCTATTGGCCCGAAGCGGTGGCGAGGTCGGCGGAGGACTATGACGTCGTCTGGATCCAGCACGAATTCGGCATATTCGAGCCCAAAGGATCCGAGACCATCCCGGCGTTGTTGAGTCTCGTCGACAAGCCGGTCGTAACCACATTCCACACGGTCCTCGCTGATCCGACCCCGGAGCAGTCGGCGATCATGGATGACCTCCTGTCGGGATCGGCGCTGTCCGTGGTGCTGTCGGATTCAGCCCGGGACCGTCTACTGGAGGTCCACGAAGTCGATCCGGACCGGCTTCGGGTAATCCCTCACGGAGCTGGTCAGTTCCGGCTGACACAATCGCCGGACCCCCAGCATCCCCAGATCCTCACGTGGGGACTGCTGGGACCTGGCAAGGGCATCGAATGGGGCATCGAGGCGATGGCCCGCCTAGTCCAGTTGCGACCCCGACCTCACTACGTCGTCGCCGGAGCGACCCACCCCAACGTTCTTCGCGCAGAAGGCCCCGTCTACCGCGACAGCCTCGAGAGCCTGGCAACCGACCTCGGCGTCGGAGACATGGTCAACCTCGAAGACGCCTACCTGTCTCCCTACCGCCTGGAGCAGCTCCTCAGCCAGAGCCAGATCGTCTTGTTGCCGTACGACTCGACCGAGCAGGTCACTTCCGGGGTCCTCGTCGAGGCTATCGCGGCCGGCAAGCCGGTAGTTGCCACCGGTTTCCCACACGCGATCGAGCTTCTCGGTGGAGGCGCCGGAACGGTCGTCCCGCATCGTGATCCTGATGCCATCGCCGCCGCAGTCGAGCGGTACCTGACCGACCCGGCCGCCCTCCCAGCCGCCCAACGGGCCGCGGCCCGGATTCGGCCGCAACTCCTGTGGTCGTCGGTCGCGCGGCGGACCGACACGGTGGCACGCGAGGCGGTACGTCGCGTGCAAGCACCCAGCCGAGTCGTCGCGTTCGACTCTCGCGCGGGCCAAGCGATCGCGGAATCCGCTTCTGTGGTCCGGAACTGACGCCAACGAGGGCATTTCCGGACCACAGAAGGCGGCGGTCAGGTGGTCACCGGAGTGCCCGGTAGAGGAAGGCGGCCATCTGTCCGCGGGTGACGGGGTCGTCGGGGCAGAACAAAGTGTTCTGGGGTGGGTTGCAGCCGCGGGTGATGTCGGCTTGGGCCAGGTGGGCGATGTCGCCTTCGAATGTGTGCCCGGCGGTGTCGTCGAAGGTGGGTCCGGTGCCGGTGAGGTGAAGGGCGCGTACGAGGAAGGCGGCCATCTGTCCGCGTGTGACGGGGTCGTCGGGGCAGAACAAAGTGTTCTGAGGTGGGTTGCAGCCGCGGGTGATGCCTTCACCGGCGAGCCAGTTGATCTCCCCGGCGAATGTGTGGTCGGCGGCGACATCGGTGAAACCGGGCGCGGTCGGCGGGTTGCTGGGATCATCCGGCCCACCGGGATTGCCTGGTTCGCACGTTCCAGGGGACTGTGTGGGTCCCGGATTGGGAAAGTCCGGGTCGAATACGATCACTCGGTAGCAGTGATCGACGGTGTCGCCTTCGATCTCGATGCCAGAGACGCGGACCTCGATCTCGATGTCGCCGTCCGTGGCATCGACAGCCAACCCTTCGCCGAACAGGCCGCCGCAGAAGAAAACGTGACCGTGACACTTGGCGAAGGACGGTCCGGGAATCCCCTCGCCGGGTTCGAAGTCCCACACGATCTGCGGCCCGATTGCGGCCGTTCCGCGATCGACGA
>DATGPZ010000071.1:0-20588 GCA_035304485.1 Acidimicrobiia bacterium
GATCGAGAAGATGATCAACCAGCCCGACGTCCATCGTCAGGCCCTTCGAGAGGCCCGGGACCTGGTCCGCAACATCATCGAGTGCTCGAAGCCGATCGTCTCCGCAATCAACGGTGTGGCGGTGGGAGCTGGTCTGGCAGCCGCCCTCCTCGCCGACATCCCGATCGCTGGTCGTTCCGCCCGTTTCTTGGACGGCCACACCCGACTCGGGGTCGCCGCCGGAGACCACTCGGTGATCATCTGGCCTCTACTCGTGGGCATGGCCAAGGCGAAGTACCACCTCCTCACCAACGACCCGATCGACGGGGAAACGGCTGAGCGAATGGGCTTGGTCGCACGAGTAGTCGACGACTCCGAACTCCTCGGCACCGCCCGAGAGGTGAGCGACCGGCTGGCGGCCGGCCCTCAGGAGGCCCTGTCGTGGACGAAACACACCCTCAACCACTGGCTGCGAGCGGCCTACCCGGCCTTCGACGCCTCGCTCGCCTACGAGTTCCTCGGTTTCTTGAGCGGCGACGCGGCCGAAGGGCTGGCTGCCGTCCGGGAGAAGCGTGCACCCCGATTCGATCACTGAGCCCTCTTCGCCAGCGCCTACCATGGTGCCCGTGACTTTCGCTCCCGGCGAGGCCTGCGGCGTCTTCGGTGCATACGCCCCCTCTCAACGGGTGTCTCCGCTCATCTACTTCGGCCTGTTCGCTCTGCAGCACCGCGGGCAGGAGTCGGCCGGCATCGCCACCTCGGACGGACGCACGGTCACGGTCTACAAGGACATGGGTCTCGTCTCCCAGGTCTTCGACGAGGCGAACCTGGCGGGGCTCGACGGGCATCTGGGTATCGGCCACACCCGGTACTCCACCTCGGGCGGGTCCCATTGGACCAACGCCCAGCCCATCCATCGCCAGGTCGGAACCACCTCGGTGGCACTGGCCCACAACGGCAACCTGACCAACACTCGGCAGCTCGCCGATCAGTTGGGACAGCAGGGCGAGACCAGCGATTCGGCGTTGATGGTCGAAGCGATCGCCCGCCGGATCGACCCCGAGCGGTCCGACGACCGGGGTCTCGAGTTCGCCCTGATCGAAGCACTCCCGACATTCGAGGGCGCTTTCTCCCTGGTGGTCATGGACCAGGGGCGGGTGGTCGGAGTGCGGGACCCCCATGGATTCCGGCCCCTCTGCCTGGGCGAGCTTCCCGAGGGCGGGTGGGTGATCGCCTCCGAGACCGCCGCTCTCGACCTGGTGGGAGCCACGTTCAAACGCGACGTCGAAGCGGGTGAGATGGTGGTCATAGACGCCAACGGTGTCCGCTCTATGCGTCCCTTCCCCGATCCCGAACCTCGGCTGTGCGTGTTCGAGTACGTCTACTTCGCCCGACCGGACAGCCGTCTCCACGGGCAATCGGTCCACGCCGCCCGACGGCGGATGGGGCGACGCCTGGCAGAGGAGCATCCCGCCGAAGCCGATGTGGTAGTACCCGTGCCCGAATCCGGGATCCCTTCGGCCCAGGGGTTCAGCGCCGCTTCTGGCATCCCCTACGCAGACGGCCTGGTGAAGAACCGCTATGTGGGGCGCACCTTCATCGAGCCGAGCCAGGCCATGCGTGACCGTGGGATCCGGTTGAAGCTCAACCCGATTCCCGAGACCCTGTCGGGGAAGCGGGTCGTGCTCGTCGACGACTCGATCGTGCGCGGATCCACCACCCGTCAGCTGGTCGCCATGGTCCGATCGGCCGGCGCGGCGGAGGTCCACCTTCGGGTTTCCTCACCGCCCTATCGCTGGCCCTGCTTCTACGGGATGGACACGTCCGATCGCTCCACGCTCATCGCGGCCCGGATGACCCAGGAGGAGATCTGTGAGCATCTCGACGCCGACTCGCTCGGCTATCTGTCGCTACCGGGCCTGATCGAGGCGACGGAGGCCGACGGCTTCTGTACCGCCTGCCTGTCGGCCGACTACCCGACCGAGGTTCCGGAAGCGGATCTGAAGTTCGCCCTCGAGGGCACCCGGTGACCGACTACCGCGCCGCCGGCGTCGACCTCGACGCCGCCGACGAGCACGTCGCCCGTATCGCCCCCATCGTCGAGGAGACGTGGTCCGACACCGTCCGCGGGGGTTTCGGTGGCTTCGCAGCCGGCGTGGAGCTACCGCCTGGGTACCGCAACCCGGTGATGATGCTGTCCACCGACGGAGTGGGGACCAAGCTCGAGATCGCCCGCCGGGCGAACCGATGGGCCGGCGTGGGATTCGATCTGGTCGCCATGTGCGTCGACGATCTCGTAGCAGCGGGCGCCCGACCGGTGGCGTTCGTCGACTACCTGGCGGTGGGCCGTCTCGACCCCGACCGCGACCGCGGCATCGTGGAGTCGATCGCCCGCGCCTGCATGGAGACAGGTTGTGCGCTGGTGGGCGGCGAGACAGCTGAGCACCCCGGCGTGATGGAACCGGATGCCGTCGACCTGGCGGGCACGGCGCTGGGGGTGGTCGAGCGGGGCGAAGAACTGGGTCCCGATCGGGTGGAAGAAGGTGACGCCATCGTCGGGCTCCACTCCCCGAACCTCCGTTCCAACGGCTTCTCGCTGGTCCGGAGAGTCTTCGCTGATCACGACCTCGACCGCCCCTTCCCGGAAGAGGATGCCACCATGGCCGAAGTCCTTCTTCGCCCCTCCGTAATCTACGCCCCGGCGGTTCTGGCCGCCATCGCGACCGGAGCCGTCCACGCCGCCGCCCACGTCACCGGCGGCGGTTTGGTCGCCAACCTCGCCCGCTCCGTGCCCGATCATCTGGAAGCGGTGATCGACCATTGGTCCTGGGCTTGGCCCAACGCATTCACCCAGGTCCAGAGGGTGGGCGGGATATCCATCGAGGAGATGCGCCGTACGTTCAATCTCGGGATCGGTTTCGTCCTCGTGGTCGACTCGGCGGCCGTGGACGAAGTCATGGGCGCGGTCGACGCCCACCAGCCCACGGTGATCGGTTCGATCAGGGCTCGTTGAGGCTCAACCGACCACGAAGAACCGCCAGATCAGCAGGATCGCCAGGACGTACATCACCGGATGCACGTCTCGGGGCTTGCCGCTGATGGCGTTGATCAGCACGTGGGCAACGATGGCCAGGCCGATACCGTCGGTGATCGAGTAGGTGAAGGGCATCCCCACCACTGCCAGGAACGACGGGATCGAAACCCGGTAGTCGGTCCAGTCGATCTTGGTGACCGAGGTGATCATCATCGCACCGATCACTATCAGAACGGGTGCCGTGGCGACGCCGGGTATCACCCCCGCCAGGGGAGCGAAGAACATGGCCAGGAGGAAGAGGCCGGCGACCACCACGGCCGTCAGCCCGGTCTTCGCACCCTCCTCGACACCCGCCGCCGACTCGATGTAGGTGGTGGTGGAGGACGTGCCGAGGGCCGCACCCACCGTCGTAGCGATGCCGTCGGCGGTGAAGGCTGCCCGGTTCGCCTCGATGTTGCCCTTCTCGTCCATCATCCCGGCCTTGTCGGTCAAGCCGATGAGGGTGCCGGCGGTGTCGAAGAAGTCCACCAGGAGGAAAGTGAGCACCACGGCGATCACACCTCCTTCGAGAGCGGCACCGATGTCCATGGCTCCGATCAGATCACTCGGCCAGACGAAACCGAAGATGCCCGATCCGAAGCCTGCGAAGGACTCCCCACCGTAGACGGGGGCGCTCGTGACGATGGCCACGATCGTGACTGCCAGGATCGAGAGCAACAGGGCGCCCTTGATGCGTCGAGCCAAGAGCACGCCGGCGAGCACGACACCGCCCATCGCCAGCCACAGCCCGGGAGCGGACCAGTCTCCTCTCGTGACGAGTGTGTCCGGGGATCCCTGGATGAGGCCGGCGCCGGCAAAGCCGATGATCGCCAGAAACGCCCCGATACCGGCCGCGATCGCATACTTGAGATGGAGTGGGATCGACTCCAGGATCCACTGCCGTAAGCCCGTCACCGAGATGACGATGAACAAGAGCCCCGAGATGAACACCGCCCCCAGCGCCGTCTCCCACGTGTAACCGAGGACCCCGACGACAGTGAAAGTGAAATAGGCGTTCAATCCCATGCCGGGTGCAAGCGCGAACGGCAGATTCGCCCACAGGCCCATCACCAAGGTTCCGATCGCCGCCGCGAGACAGGTGACGGTGAGGAGTTGCTGGGCCGAGCCTTCGAAGTCGATGGCGATGGAGAGGATGCTCGGATTGACGAAGATGATGTAGGCCATCGTGAGGAAGGTGGTGAGGCCCGCCCTGACCTCGCCCCCCACGGTCGATCCTCTGGCCTGGATCTGGAAACGTCGTTCCAGCCACGTCTGCTCCGAAGCGGTCGACACCGCCATCCCGTTCCTCCTATCGACGGTCGACCGAAACCTAGTGAACCGAGCCGTCAGCTGTCGGGATTCGCGGTGAGAACCTCGTCGATGGCAGCGAGATGCTTCAGTTTGGTGGCTTCGTCCAGGAACGAGGCGTCGATCGAATTCCCTGCCAGCTCGCCCACCCGGGTCATTCCCCATCCGAACACGTCGGCGCAGCCCAGGAAGTTGTCGTCGATGTAGCCACCGAAGTAGGCCGGATCGTCGGAGTTGATCGTCACCACCAGTCCACGGTCGATCATCTCCGGCAACGGATGCTGGGCGAGATCGTCGACCACCCTGAGGGCGACATTCGAGAAGGGACACACCGTCAGCGGGATCCGATCCCGCCGAAGACGCGCGACCAGTGATTCGTCTTCCAGGCACCTGACCCCGTGGTCGATGCGTTCCGCCCCGAGAACGTCCAGGGCACCTTCTATGTATGCCGCCGGCCCCTCCTCCCCGGCGTGGGCAACGGCCCGCAGACCCAGCGAGCGGGCGATCTCGTAGGCCTCGGCGAAAGGCTCGGGGGGAAACCCGGATTCGGAGGAATCGAGGCCCACAGCCACGACGCCTTCCAGGTGGTCCTCGGCAGCACGGATGGTGGCGACGGCGTCTTCGGGAGACAGGTGGCGGAGGAAACAGAGGATCAGATTGGAGGTGATCCCATGGGTCCGATGAGCGTCGGCCATGGCGTCGCGGAAGCCATTCATGAAGACCTCGAAGCCGATTCCCCGTTCAGTGTGGGTCTGAGGATCGAAGAAGATCTCAGCATGGACGACGCCGGCTGCGGCAGCTCGGTCCAGATAGGCGGCCATGAGCCGAGCGAAGTCGTCCCGGGTCTGGAGCACCGCCGCCGCTCGGTAGTAGATGTCGAGGAACGACTGCAGATCGGTGAAGCGGTAAGCCGCCCGGACCGCCTCCACGTCGGGGAACGGCAACTCCACACCATTGGACGAGGCGAGGTCGAACATCAGGTCGGGTTCGAGGGTGCCTTCGATGTGCAGGTGGAGCTCCGCCTTCGGGATCGCCCTGATCCCATCCTCCAGGTTCACGACACCGTCTCCGAAAGGGCGATGTCCTGGGGCCTCACCGGAACCCGGCTGAGCTCCCTGCCGGTGGCATTGCGGATCGCGGCCACCACCGCCGGGGTCGAGGAGATGGTGGGTGGCTCGCCCACGCCTTTGGCCCCGAACGGCCCCCACGACCCGTCCTGCTCGATGAGGATGGCCTCGACCTCTGGAGCGTCGAGGATGGTGGGCAGCAGATAGTCGGTGAAGGTCGGGTTGCGGAAACGTCCCTGGTCGATGACCAACTCCTCCATGACCGCCAGGCCCACCCCTTGCATGATGCCGCCTTCGATCTGCCCACGCACCGACTCCGGGTTGAGGGCTCGCCCCACGTCCTGGGCGGTGTCCACCCGCAAGACTCGGAGGAGGCCTAGCTCGGGGTCCACGTCGACCACGGCCCGATGACCCGCGACGGCGAAGTCCGCGTGCAACGTCCCCTGCCCGTTCTCGTCGGGCGGCTCGGTCGGGGGATGACGGAACGTGACCGTTTCTTGCCAGTCCGCCGCCACCACTTCCGGCATGGGAGCCACGAGTGTGTCCCCGCGCCAGACGCCTTCGTCGTCGAGATCGTCGCCGCCATAATGGGACAGGATCCTCTCCCTCAGACGCCGTGCAGCTTCGTGGGTGGCGCCACCCGACAGCTGGGTTTGGCGGGACGCTGACGTCGAACCAGCCGAATCGATGCGCGACGTGTCGACGTGGCGCACCGCGGCTCGGCTGACCCCCAGGGTGGAGCGAGCGATCTGGGCCAGCACGTTGACCAATCCCTGCCCAACCTCGATCGCTGCCGTCTCCACGATCACCCCCTCAGGGCCCAGCAGGACACGGGCCTGGGCGTAGTCGTCGAAGCCCTCCGAGAAGCCGAGGTTCTTGATGCTGAGGGCGTAGCCGATGCCACGACGAACGTGGACGGGCTCGGTGGTGAGGCCGCTGCCCCCCGGCAGTCGCTCTCCGACGTCCGGGCCCAGCAGCGGCATCGCCTCCAGGGAGTCGATCACCTCGCGAGTGGGCAGCGGCGTCTCTATCCGCTGGCCGGTGGTGGGCATCCGGTCCCCCGACTCCAACGCGTTGCGTCGGCGCAACTCGAGCGGGTCCATCCCCAATTCGGCCGCCAGCCGATCCATCTGGCTCTCGTGGGCGAAGCACACCTGGACGGCACCGAAGCCGCGCATGGCACCGCAGGGCGGGTTGTTGGTCCGGGTGCCGATCCCGTCGACCGACACGGAATCGCACCGGTAGGGGCCAACGGAGAAGTAGCAGGCGTTGGCCAGCACAGCGCCGGTGGTCGATGCGTAGGCGCCGCCGTCGAGGAGGATCTTGGCTTCCACTCGGACGAGCCGGCCGTCGGCGTCCACCTCGTGGCGATACCACATGCGGGCGGGATGACGGTGGACGTGGCCCGTGAACGACTCGTCCCGGTGATACACCATCTTGACGGGCCGACCGGTGTACAACGCCAGCAAGCACAGGTGGATGTGCAGATTCACGTCCTCGCGGGCACCGAAAGCTCCGCCGATGCCGACAGGGTGAGCGCGAACTTGGTCACTCCGCAGGCCTAGGGAGGCAACGACTTGTTGATGGTCGACGTGGACGAACTGGCTGGTGGCGTACAGGTCGACACCACCGCTGCCGTCCGGAACTGCCAGACCTGCCTCGGTCCCCAGGGGCGCCTGGTCCTGCATCCCGACTTCGTAGTACCCCTCCACGACCACGCTGCCCCGCGCCTGTGGATCGCCCCGACGGATGCGCATCCGGCGAAAGACCTCATCGGCCGCGTCAGCCGCCTCCGGATCGGTCAGCGGCTCCAGTTCCTCGTACTCCACGGTCACCGCTTCCGCGGCCCGCCGGGCGGTCTCTCGGTCTTCGGCCGCCACGATCGCCACCGGCTCGCCCCAATACCTGACTTCGCCGTCGGCGAGGACCGGCTGGTCGGGGTGCTCGAGGCCGAACAGTCTGCGTCCCGGCACATCGTCTTGGGTGAGGACCGCATGGACGCCTCCGATGGCCAGGGCCGGTGCGATGTCGATGGATCGGATCCGGGCACGGGCGTGTGGACTGCGCACCGTGGACCCCCAGAGCATCCCTTCCGCGTAGAGATCCTGGGCGTATTGGAACTCGCCTCTCAGCTTGGGCACTCCGTCGGGCCGGATCGGCGACTCACCGATACCGCCGACGACCCGGGTCTCACGGTGGGTGCGGGCGGTCATGGTGCCTCCCTTCCCGCCAGGCCCTCGAACGCCCGGATGATCGCCCCATAGCCCGTGCAGCGGCAGATGTTCCCGGCCAGTGCCTCTTCGATCTCGCCCCGGGACGGTGTCGGGTTGCGTTGGAACAGCTCGGCGGCCGCCACCACGAATCCCGGGGTGCAGAAGCCGCATTGCACCGCCCCCGCCTCGTTCATGGCCTTCTGGACGGGATGGAGCTCCTCCCCGGCGATGCCTTCGACGGTGACCACCTCCGATCCCTCCACGTCACAGGCCATCACCAGACAGGAGCACACGAGCTGACCGTCGAGCAGCACTGAACAGGACCCACATTCGCCCTGCTCACAGGCGTTCTTCGACCCCGCTGCACCGAGTTCGTCCCGCAGGACGTCGAGAAGACTGGCCGGATGGGTGACGCGAAAGCTGGTGTCTTCGCCGTTGAGTCGGAAGCTGACGATCATGCCGCCTCCGGCTCGCGCAGGCACCGCTCCAGAAGGCGTCGGGCGAGGACCCCCGCGGCGTGACGTCGATACTGCTCCGTCGACCGGTGATCGGTGATCGGGGTCACCTCTTCGGACACGAGCCGAGCGAACTCGGCCAGGGCCGCCTCGGACGGGTACGGCTCGGCGGAGATCATGGTCTCGGCCTGGCGGGCACGCATCGGAGTCGGGGCCACCGACCCCAAGGCGACGGTGACACGACCGTCGTCGGCGCGGGTAACCACACAGCACACGGTGGCGATCACCATCGCATTGCGGACCCCCACCTTGGCGAATTCGTGGCGAGCCGGCAGGCGATCGGGAAGGACCACAGCCGTGATCAGCTCGTCGGGGTGTCGGTCGGTCTTCTTGACCCCGACGAAGAACTCTTCCCACGGGACGGTACGACGACCCGTCGGGGAGGCGAGCTCGATCCGAGCGTCCACGGCCGCGAGGAAAGGCAAACCGTCCCCGGCCGGGCTGGCGGTGCCGACGTTCCCTCCTATCGTCCCGGCGTTGCGGATCTGAGGTGAGCCCACGGTGCGAGCGGCCTGGGCGAGCGCTCGAGGCCCTTCTCGCTCGATCCTTCGCCAGGTGACTCCCGCGCCGATGCGGGGACCGTCGAGCTCGGCCAGCTCTCGGACGCGCCGAAGGGAGACCACTCGCTCCGGCCTCGACTGTCTGAAATTGACTTCGACCATCAGGTCGGTGCCGCCGGCGAGAGGTGTCATCCCGTCGGCGACGGCCTGCACCGCCTCGTCGATGTCGGTCGGATAGAGGGCTTCCATGTGGGAGCGAATCTAACGAATCCGGCGCCCAAGCCACCGACAGATCGGAGCCGGGCAGCAGAATCCCGGTCTCGCGGGCTTTCAGGCGAACAACGCCTTCGCCAGCCGAGAGTGCTCTTCCACGAGTGCAGCCTCGTCCACACCCACCAAGCGACCGTCCTCCACCACCCGCTCCCCACCGACCCAGGAGTAGTCGACACGTCCAGGCGAACAGAACACGATCGCAGCCAGCGGATCGTGACCGGCCCCCGAATACTCGATCCGCTGCAAATCGACGGCTATCACGTCAGCCATGAGTCCGGGTCGTAGCCTTCCGATGTCGGAACGTCCCAAGACCGCCGCACCTCCGACCGTCGCCAGTTGCAACGCCTCCCGCGCGGAGAGGCCGGCTCCCTCGCCGACACCGGGAGCGGCCGCCAGCCGCGAGAGCAACATCGCCTGCCGCACTTCGGCCAGCAGGCTGGAACCGTCGTTGGAGGCGGAGCCGTCCACTCCGAGCCCTACCCGGACACCGGCCTCCAGACTGGCCATGATCGGGGCTATTCCCGAGGACAGGCGCATGTTGGAGGTGGGGCAATGGGCGATCCCGGAGCCCTCCTCCGCCAGGCGGCCGACCTCGCCACTATCGAGGTGGACGGCATGGGCAAACCAGACGTCGTCGCCCATCCAGCCTTGCGCCGCCACGTGATCGAGAGGGCGGGTACCGAACCGCTCCAGGCAGTATTCCTCTTCGTCGGCGGTCTCGGCCAGATGGGTATGGAGCGACACACCCAGTGCTCTCGCCAGATCAGCCGACGCCCGCATCAACTCGGCCGTGACCGTGAAAGGTGAGCAGGGCGCCACCACCACCTGCAGTCTCGAGCCGTAGGAGGGATCGTGGTGGGATTCGACCGCCCTTCGGGTCTCCTCCAGGATGTCGTCCTCGCTCTCGACGATCTCGTCGGGCGGCAGGCCACCGGACGACTCTCCCAGGCTCATCGACCCGCGAGAGACGTGGAACCGGATGCCGATCGAGTTCGACCCCTCGATCTGATCGTCGATGCTGGCCCCATTGGGCCACAGATACTGGTGATCGAAGGCGGTGGTGCAGCCGCTGAGAGCCAGCTCCGCCAGGCCCAGCGTCGTGGACACCCGGACATGGTCGGGGGTCATACGGGCCCAGACCGGATAGAGAGTCCGCAACCATCCGAACAGGGAAGCGTCCTGGGCCGCGGGGACGGCCCGGGTCAGGGTCTGATACAGGTGGTGGTGCGTGTTCACCAGCCCCGGAAGGACGACGTGGCCGTCGAGATCGACCACCTGATCGGCGGTTCGGGGGAGATCGTCCTCGGTGCCGACGATCTCGATGACCCCGTCCCGGGCGAAGAGACCACCACCCGGGATCTCGCGTCCGTCCATGTCGGCCAGGAGGAGCGCGTTGCGCAGCAACAGCGTGGACATCAGCCTGCACCGTAACCGTCTCTAGGATCGCGTCGTCGTAAGGAGAGCCGTTTGACCCTGAACCGAGAGTCTGTCGAAGCCTGGACGGAGAGACTGGCCGCCGCTTCCGAGCGGGTGGCGCACGCCTTCCCGGGTGAATCACCCGAACGTCAACCGGTCCACAGCATGTACGGGGGCGCCCATCTGTTTCGGCGAGGCACGGCCGCCCGCATGGGCGAGATCGCCCGGCGCGCTCTGGCGGAGCACGCACCCGACCCCGATACGTTCGCCGATGCCGTCGGACTCGCCCGGGCCGATCTGGCCGATGCGGTCTACACCCGGGTGAGCGAGAAGCTGGAGCGAGAGCCCGTCGAGGACTTTCGGCTCGATTTCGAGGACGGGTACGGCAATCGTCCAGACGACGAAGAGGACGCCGATGCCGCGAAGGCCGCCGCCGAGGTGGCGGCGGGCAGGGACGAGGGAACACTGCCGCCCTTCATCGGCATACGCGTGAAGCCTTTCACGGCCGAGCTGGGAAGACGCTCGATCCGCACACTCGAGATCTTCCTGAGATCACTGACCGAGTCAGGCGGCTTGCCGGCCGGTTTCGTCGTTACGCTGCCCAAGATCCAGGACGTCGAGCAGGTCATGGTGCTCGACGAGGTCCTGGCAGAGCTCGAGTCGAAGCTCGGCCTGGAACGCATCCCGATCGAGCTGATGCTGGAGACCACTCAGATGGTCGTGGACCGAGACGGGACGGTCGGTGCTCGTCGATACGTGTTGGCAGCTCAGAACCGGGTCCGAGGGGTGCACTTCGGCACCTACGACTACACGGCATCGCTGAACATCACCGCCGCCCACCAGTCGATGACCCACCCGGCGTGCGACTTCGCTCGTGAGATGATGCAGGTGAGCCTGGCCGGAACCGGGATCTGGCTCTCGGACGGCGCCACCAATGTGATGCCAGTCGGCGACCGTGAGACGGTTCATGCCGCCTGGCGCCTCCACCACTCACATATCCGCCACTCGCTCATGCACGGTCTCTATCAGGGCTGGGATCTGCATCCCGCTCAACTGCCCACCCGGTACGCGGCCGTGTACGGGTTCTTCCTGGAGGGCTTGGACCAGGCGGGTGAACGGCTCTCCAACTTCGTCGACCAGGCGGCTCAGGCGACCCTCGTCGGGGAGGTCTTCGACGACGCAGCCACCGGCCAGGGTCTCCTCAACTACTTCCTGAGGGCCGTGTCGTGCGGGGCCATCACGGCCGAGGAGGCTCGCCAGCGAACCGGGCTGACCACCGAAGAGTTGGAGAGCCGCTCGTTCCTGAGGATCCTCGAAGGGCGGCGTTGAGGCCTTGCTCGTCAGCGGCGCACGGTGAAACGAATGTCGCCGTAGGGCTCGGACACGGGTTGGAAGACCACCCCGGCATCTTCCAGCCCGAATCGCTCCAGGTGGAAACTGAGATGATGCTGATTGGGGAGCCGGAATTCGATCTGGTCGATCTCGGGCACCTGTTCGAGGACGGCCCGCCCCATCAGCCAGCCTTGATGCTGCACCGATTGCGAGGCGGCCGAGAAGAATCGGTTCAGCAGGAGGCTCCGGATCGTCTCCCACGTCTCGGTCGTGTCGACCGGCAGGGTCGTGTAACCCCATTGTGCGAAGATCGTCGTCGACAGAAGCCGGTCTTCGGCTTCGGGAAGGGTCGTGTACTCGTCTTTCGGGAACCCTTCGAATGCCGAGCCAGTCGTCTTGAGCACGAGTAGACCATCGATGCCGGATCGGTAGGAGATCCCATCCCCCGAGCTCTCGACCGACGCCAGACGGCGCTCCGAGCTGCCTCCCACGAATCCGTGATCACCGGCCCGCTCCCATCGGCGTTGCTCCATCGAGACTCGAGCTTCGTGGACCCCCTCCTTGGAGAGGAAATGTTCGACCAGGACCCGGCCGAAATCCTCCAGATCGTGTCCGAGGTGATCTTGGGCCAGGGCGTAGACGGTGTTGCGCATCGTGTCCGTGGGCAGCACCCGGGCGTTGTCGCCGTCCACGTAGGCCGCCTGCACCTCGCCCGAGAGCAGGACCTGGACGGTCAGATCGGTGAAGTCGTCCGCCGCCTCGCCGCGGTGGATCTTGGACAGCCGCACCGACGACTTGCCCCACGAATTCTCACCCAACCGGGTCATCCCTGGTCCTCCTCGGGTAGACAGAGCATCCGGCGTAGCCGGAGCAGGGTTATCTGTTTCTGTTGGTCGGCGGCGACCCGGATCTCCTCTTCGAGGTCGTTCTCCAGTCTCGCCCGGGCCATCTCGAGCATCTCGTCGGCCGTCCGCCCGGCTGCCCGCACGATATAGGTGAAACCGAACTTCTCCTCGTAGAGGCGGTTCACCTCCTGGAGAGCGGCGAGCGTGTCCACGGCGGACGGGTCGACTCCCGACTGTTCCGAGTGGGACATCGCCTCGCCGTCCCGGGTCTGGGACCCGTGACGTTCACCGATCCTCGGGTGGGCCGCGAACGCCTGACGCCAGTCATCGGGTTCGAGCCGCCCGAAGGCCTCGTCTGCCGCTTGCATGACCCGGCCCGGCCGCCCGAAGGGGCGTCCGGCCACCATCGCCTCGATCCAGACGGCGGCGGCGCAGGCGGTGGCGAAGAATGCACGCGCGTCCTGGGGGAAGAGGGAATCGAGATATCGCATGCGAACCGCCGCCACCGCTTCCGGCTCAGGACGCCCCCACACACGGAGTCGCGCCACACCCCCGTCGGGAAAGATGTTGAGGCGCAGTCGGTCGGTGCGCACGGGTCGGGGGAGCTCGAGAGGATTGACGGCATCGGCTTCCACCGCAACGCGATCACAAACCGGAACCCAATCGCCGTCCCGGTGGGCCTCGAGCTGGACCCAGCCGGGAGCGTTGCCCTTGAAGAAGCGGGTGTCCACATCCACGGCCTCGACCGTTCCCGGCAAACCCAGATCCACCACAGCCCAGTCATGGCCGGGACCGCGTCGGCGGGCAGTCTCCCAGCCATCCCACATTCCCTCTGGCTGAGATGGGCTGACGAGATTCGCCGGCGACGAGAAGTGAGCGTCGGAAGCTTCGACACACCGGCCGCCCAGGGTCGCCTCCGCCAGGTCTATCGGACCCCGATCGGGGCATACCCGGTCCCGGGAAGGGATCGGCGTGCCTTCGATGCGCAGCCGAGCCACTCCACCGTCGGGGTAGATGTTGAAGCGGACGTGGGTGACTCGGTGCGGGTCCGAGACCTCGAAGGTCGCCACCGAATCCCCCTGCAACGGAGTCCTGCCGACGATCTCTACCCATTCCGCCTCGTCCAGCCGCTCCGGTGGAACTCCGCATGCCTCCAATGAGAACGACTCGGGGTAGTTGCCCGTGAAATAGGAGGTGTCGACCGTGACGGATTGGACGATGCCCGGCAACCCGAGCCGGATGACGCACGAGTCGTGTCCCTCGTCTCGCCTCCTCCGAGTCTCCCAGCCGTCCATCCACTTCCCGTGCTCGGTGAACTCCCCTTCCTTCCAGACGGGCGCAGCCGGAGATATGAGGTTCGACACCGGGGCGAAGAACTCGTCGTTGCACCACACCACTTCTCCGCCATAGCGAGCAGAGGCGAGATCCACCACGTCATTCTCCTCTCGAAAGCATCCGGCCCACCGCGGCGCTGGCCCCGGCTCCGTGGACGGCTCGGCCGCGCAGCCAAGTGGCTACCACCTCGCCACTCAGCGACCGTCCATCATATGGGGTGACCGGGTGGCGCTGCTCGAGCCTGGCAGCGGAGACCATGGTCACCCCCTCTGGGTCGAAGACGACGAAATCGGCGTCGTGGCCGGGCGCGATCGACCCCTTTCGGTGATCCAGGCCTGCCAAAACGGCGGGGGCGGTGGACAGCCATCGGGCCACTTCGGTCAGCGAACGACCCCTCTGGCGAGCTTCGGTCCACACCGCCGCAAGGCGCAGCTCCAGGGACGCGATGCCGCCCCATGCCGCCAGGAAATCCCCGGAAGCCATCTTCTTCCGTTCTGGTGGGGCCGGAGAGTGGTCCGACACGATCATCTTCAGGATCCCCTGTCCCAACGCCTCCCACAGCACCTCCCGATGCTCCCGCTCCCGAATCGGCGGGGCGCACTTGAACTCGGTTGCACCGTCGGGGATGGCAGCCGCTTCGAAGGTGAGGTAGTGGGGGCAGGTCTCGGCACTCACTCCGTTCTCGGCGATCGCTTCCACCGCCTGGCGACTGGCTACGTGGAGAACGTGGACCGTCTCGGGCGGCACGGCCCCGGCGATGCGGCGGATCGCTGACGCCTCGGCCTCGGGAGGGCGGGTCGCCAGGTAGGTGGCGTACCGCCGCGGGTCACCTCCTGGCTCGGGGTTCTCCAAGAGACCTGGCTCTTCGGCATGCACGAGTAGCGGGACATCCGCTGCGGCCACTCGCTTTCCGACCGACTCGAACTCCTCCGGGGACACAGGCGGAAACTCGGGGACACCGGAGTCGACCGTGAACATCTTGAAACCGCACACCCCATCCGCCACCAACCCGGCGATCTCGGCCTCGGAGCCGGGCACCAACCCACCCCAGAAAGCGACGTCGCAGGACAGCTGGGAGGCGGCCGCCTGTCGTTTTGCGGCCAGCGCGGACCGGTCGATGGTGGGCGGAATCGAGTTCAAGGGCATGTCGACGATCGTCGTCGTTCCGCCCGTCACTGCTGCCCGCGTGGCAGTGGCGAATCCTTCCCAATCGGTTCGTCCCGGCTCGTTGACGTGCACGTGTGAATCGACCAGCCCCGGCAAGACGACCAGCTCCCCGTAGTCGACGTCGGCCCGGCCTCCCCCGAACTCGGTGATGATCCCGTCGGTGAATTGGATAGTGGCGGGACGTTCTCCCTCGGGAGTGACGACCCGGCTGCTGCGAATCGACGGCATCGGCGACAACCTACCGACAGATGTGGCCAGCCGGGGCGTTCAATTACCATCGATGGCATGGTGACGCTCGTGCCCCGAGAGTCCAGGAGGGGACTGTTCGCTGCTCCCTAGTCGGCTCGCGTTCGTCGAGAAACGAAAGCCGAGCCATCTAGAGGAGTAGACATGAGCGACCATCTCTCACGACACGATCAGATCATCGCCCCCGTCATCGCCTTCGACACCACCGTGGTGGCGCAACGGGCCGAGGGCATTTGGGTGACCGACACGGACGGCAACCGTTGGGCCGATTTCGCTTGCGGTACCGCCGTCACCAACTTGGGCCACAACCATCCCGCCGTCGTCGCGGCGGCCCACGAGCAGATCGACCGGCTGATGCACTCGGGTTGCATCGTCCACTACGACAGCCTGCTCGACGCCGCCGAGCGCCTCGCCGCCGTGACCCCCGACGGCATCGAGAAGTTCGCCTTCGCCAACTCAGGCGCAGAAGCCGTGGAGGCGGCGGTCAAGCTCGCCCGGTACCACACCGGACGTCAAGGAGTGATCACCTTCCGGGGAGGGTTCCACGGCCGCACGATGGGGTCGGTGTCGTACACGACCTCCAACGCCAAGTACCGGAACGGATACCACCCCATCCTCGCCTCGACCTTCACCGCCCCCTTTCCCCATCCCTATCGCTGGGGCATGAGCGAAGAGGCGGCGGTGGAGCGCTCGCTGCACGAGCTGGAACTGATGCTGAAGCACGTCGTCACACCCGAGAACATCGGTGCGATGCTGGTCGAGCCGGTGCAAGGCGAAGGCGGGTACTACCCGGCCCCGTCCTCCTTCCTGGAAGCCCTGCGGTCGATCTGCGACGAACACGGGATCATGCTCGTCTTCGACGAGGTCCAGACCGGGTTCGGCCGCACCGCCGAATGGTTCGCCTCGGATCATTTCTCGGTCGACCCCGACGTCATCGCCATCGGCAAAGGGATCGCCAACGGCATGCCCCTCTCGGCTTATGGCGCCGCCGCCGAGGTGATCGACGGCTGGCCGGTGGGCGCCCATGGAACCACCTTCGGTGGGAACCCGGTGAGCTGTGCCGCCGCCACCGCCGTCCTCGACACGATGGGAGACCTCCTGCCCCACGCCCGGGAACTCTCGAAGCGGGCTTTCGACCGCCTGTCGGAGTTGCAGGAGAAGCACCCGACCATCGGCGACGTCCGCGGCCTAGGGCTGATGATCGGCGTCGAGCTCGTCTCCGATCGAGAGGCACGCACCCAGTCCAAGGAAGCGTTCGCCCACGTCCAGAGGTACTGCTTCGAGCGAGAGCTGATCATCATCGAGTGCGGCCCGGACGGCAACGTGATCCGCTTCATCCCCGCTCTAGTGACGACCAACGAAGAGCTCGACTGGGCCCTCGACCTGATCGACGCAGGCCTCACCGACTGGGAAACCTCGTAGTACGGCCTCCGATTCGCTTTTGTGGTCCGGAAATGACGGTGTAACCGTCATTTCCGGACCACAGAACGGGATGGTGGGGCGGAACCGGACGGCGGCGGCCGACGTCGAAGTGGGATGAAACAACTGCTCACCGTTCTGATGCTGGTGCTGGTGCTCGCCGCCTGCGCCGGCAACGGATCGACCGGGGAGGTCACCGTGCCCGAAGATCCCGACCGCGTGGTGCTCACCGTCACGTCCGAAGGCGGCTTCGTCCCGGTCGAGTTCAACCTCGATCGCATGCCCCGCTACGTGCTGATGGCCGACCGCACGTTGTACTTCCAGGGCCCGACGACCCTCGAGTTCCCCGGAGCCCTGCTCCCCAACGTCCAGCAGACGACCCTCCCCGAGAAGGCCTTCGACGAAGTTCTGAGCCTCATCGGAGAGCTCGGCCTCCCGGAGATAGACGAAGAAGTAGACAACCAGGGCGCCGAACAGATCGCCGACGCCACCACCGAGTTCATCACCTTCTACGACGAGGCGGGAACCCACCGCTACGGGTTCTATGCCCTGGACATCAGCGATGCCGGCTCCACGGACCGGCTCCTGGCGATCGAGCTGGTTCAGGCACTGGACCAAGCCTCAGCCGACGGCCCGGCGACCCCATTCCATCCCGACCGGCTCCAGGTCGCGGCCGGACCCCCGATGGACTTCGACGGCCTGGGATCGACCGAACCGTGGCCGTTGTCGGCGTCATTCGAGGAGATGGACGAATGGGCGTTCGGCTGGCGCTGCCTCGAGCTGGAAGGCGAGGACGTCGATGAGCTGCTGGCGGTATTCGAATCCGCCAACCAGGCGACGGTTTGGGACACCGGCTCTGAGACCTACACGCTCAAGGCCCGCCCGCTACTTCCCGGCGAGACGGCCTGCAGTGGCGCACCTCAGGGAGCCTGAACTGCCATCCTGACCGGTATGGAACCCATCGGGGAAGTCCTCGTCGGTCTGGTGATACTGGTCGGACTGGTCGGGATAGTCGTGCCCGTGCTTCCCGGTCTGCTGTTGATCGTCGCCGCCATCGCCGTCTGGGCGCTGGTGACGGCAACGGGTCCGGCCTGGGCGATCGCCATCGGGGCCATCGTGGTCGGCGCCGGAAGCCAGGTCCTCAAGTACACGATTCCGGGTCGCCGGCTACGAGACCAGGGCGTACCCAGATCGACTCTCTACGCCGCCGGACTGCTGGCGATCGTCGGGTTCTTCGTGATCCCGGTGGTCGGCGGCATCATCGGCTTCGTACTCGGAACCTACCTGGCCGAGTATCGCCGCCTGGGATCCGAAGCGGCCTGGCCGGCGACGAAGCGATCACTCGCCGCCGTCGGCCTGGCGATCGGAATCGAGCTGGTGGCCGGGTTGTCGATGGCGGCGGCCTGGCTGGCCGCCGCCATCTGGCTCACCTGACTCCGGCGTTCTCAGTCCTCTGTGACGACCGCGGCCTTCTTGGCGATCTCGTCGACGACATCCTGATTGGCCAGGGTGGTCACGTCGCCGAGCCGGCGGTTCTCCGAGATGTCCTTGAGCAGCCGCCGCATGATCTTCCCCGACCGGGTCTTCGGAAGGTCGTCCGTGAAGACGATCGACGCCGGCTTGGCGATGGGTCCGATCGTGTCCGCGACGTGCTGGCGGAGTTCATCGATCAGGGCCTGATCGCCGACGCCGTCGCCCCGCAGCGTCACGAAAGCTGCAATGGCCTGGCCGGTCACCTCGTCCTTGCGGCCGATGACCGCCGCCTCGGCGACCTTGGGATGGGATACGAGGGCCGACTCGACCTCCATCGTCGAGATGTTGTGACCGGAAACCAGCATCACGTCATCGACGCGCCCCAACAGCCAGAAGTATCCGTCCTCGTCCCGCTTGGCGCCGTCGCCTGGGAAGTAGCGGCCGGGGAAACGTGACCAATACGTCTCCACGAACCGGTTGTCATCCCCCCAGATGGTCCGGGCCATCGATGGCCACGGCTGGGTGATGGCCAGGAAGCCGCCCCCGCCCAGGGGTACGGAGTTGCCCTCTTCGTCGACGACATCCGCCGCTATGCCCGGAAGCGGACGGGTGGCGGATCCGGGCTTGGTGGAGGTGACGCCCGGTAGGGGGGAGATCATGATCGCTCCGGTCTCGGTCTGCCACCACGTGTCCACGATGGGGCACTTCTCTCGCCCGATGTTGTGGTGGTACCAGATCCAGGCCTCGGGATTGATGGGCTCGCCGACCGTTCCCAGCAGACGCAACGTCGACATGTCGTGGCGGGCCGGGTACTCGTCGCCCCACTTCATGAAGGCCCGGATGGCGGTCGGAGCGGTGTAGAAAATCGTGACGCCGTACGACTCGATGATCTCCCACAGGCGATCCTTGTCGGGATAGTTGGGCGCTCCCTCGTAGATCACGCTGGTGGTGCGGTTGGCGAGGGGCCCGTAGACGATGTAGCTGTGGCCGGTCACCCATCCGATGTCGGCCGCACACCAGTAGATGTCCTCGTCGGGCTTCAAGTCGAACACCTGGGCGTGGGTGGTGGCGATGCCGGTCAGGTATCCGCCCTGGGTGTGGACGATGCCCTTGGGTTTTCCGGTGGTTCCTGATGTGTAGAGGATATAGAGCGGATCCTCGGCGTTCAGCGGTACCGCCTCGCAGTCGTCGGATTGGCCCTCGACGAGGTCGTGCCACCAGACGTCGCGCCCTTCCTCCATATGGATGTCGGATTCGGTCCGCTTCAGGACGATCACCTTCTCGACATCGGGCGTCCGCGCCAGCGCCACATCGGCATTCGCCTTGAGCGGCACCACCTTGCCACCGCGCCAAGCTCCGTCCTGGGTGATCACCACGCGGGCATCCGCGTCGAGGATCCGACTGGCGAGGGCATCGGACGAGAATCCACCGAAGACCACTGAATGCACGATGCCGAGCCGGGCGCAGGCCAACATGGCGATAGGGAGCTCGGGCACCATTCCCATGTATATGGCGACCCGGTCGCCCTTGCCCAGGCCCAGCGACTGCAGTGCGTTGGCGAACCGATTGACCTCGGAGGCGAGATCCGCATAGGTGAGGGTGCGGGTGTCTCCCGGCTCCCCCACCCAGTGATAGGCCACCTGGCCGCCGTGATCGGGCAGGTGGCGGTCGAGGCAGTTGTAGGCGACGTTGATCTGGCCGTCGGCGAACCACTTGTAGAAGGGGGGATTGGAGTCGTCCAACGCCTGGCTCGGCTCCTGGTACCACGTCAGACGCGACCGGGCTTGCTCCAGCCAGTACGCCTGATAGTCGGCAGCGGCCTTCTCGTACTCGTCGGCGCCGACGTTCGCCCGGGCGGCGAATTCGGGCGACGGTGGGAAGGTGCGGTCTTCGCTCAGGAGGTTCTCGATCGCCTGTGTCATGGTGCTCCTTCCGGGTCGCTGCTCCCCGACATCCTATGCCTCGCATCCAGAGGTTGTCTCACCCGCCGAGGGCGAGCGCCAGCCCCGGGCACCCATCTCGTTGTATCACAGCCGTCGTCGATGGCTCTGACTGGGTACTGTCCTTTTCGTCGATCAACTCCCTACTCGGTTCTCCGACACGAGATCGACAGAGGCAAGGCACGAGAAAGGAGACCACGATGCCTGCCCATTCCCGCCGCCTCACCGCCTTCCTGGTGGCGATGGCACTACTGGCTGTCACCCCGTTGGCGGTGATCGCCGCCGACGAGTTCGACGACGTCCCCGACTCCAACATCTTCCACGACGACATCGCCTGGCTGGCCGACGCCGACGTCACCCGCGGCTGCAACCCACCCGACAACACCCAGTTCTGCCCGAGCGACAACGTCACCCGTGAGCAGATGGCCGCCTTCATGAAGCGTCTGGCCCAGAATCAGGTAGTCGATGCCGGCTGGTTGGAGGGCCG
>DATGPZ010000072.1:0-8562 GCA_035304485.1 Acidimicrobiia bacterium
CGCCATCTTCAGGGTCGGTCGTTGCGGCCCACGACGTAGGAGAGCAGCAGCCCGCCGGCAGCGCCGTAGACATAGGAGAACCCACCTATGCCGTAGATGATGGGGGCGCCGGCGGCGCGGGCGATGGCGGCGGCGGCGATGGCGCCGATCACACCCATCAGGATCGTCCCGATCAAACGTCGAGCGCCTGCGGCGACCCCACCCAGCAGACCGCTGATCGCCCCGGCGGCGCCGATGACGGCGAGGGCAGAGAAGGCCGGGTTGTTCAGCATGAGCGACAGCTTATCCCGGGGTTTCCGGGGCTCTAGGGCTTTGGCTCAGCCGAGCATCGCTGCCAGATCGACCTGGCTGGACGGGTGGCGCAGCTTGGCCAGCGCCCGGCCCTCGATCTGACGCACCCTCTCACGAGTGGTGTTCATGGCCTTGCCGACGTCGGTCAGCGTCCCGGGTTCGGAGCCATCGAGCCCGAACCGGAGCCACAGCACTCGGCGCTCCTCCTGGTCGAGCAATTCCAGCGCCGCCATCAAACGATCCCGAGCGATCGATTCGACCGCGTGGGTGAACGGGTCGATGCTGTCGTCCTCGACGAAATCCTGGAGCTCGGCGTCCCCGTCTCCGCCCACCGGGCGATCCAAGGAGACCGTGTCTCCCGGGGCCTCGATGGCCAGCAACACTCGCTCACGGTCGACACCGGAAGCCTCGACCAACTCGTCGATGGTGGGGGACCGTTGGAGGCGGTCGTGCAACATCTGGCGGGTATCGGTCACGGTGCGGACGACGTCGATGAGGTGAACGGGGAGGCGGATGGTTCGGCCGGCGTTTCCGATTCCCCGCGTGATTGCCTGGCGGATCCACCACGTGGCGTAGGTGGAGAACTTGAAGCCCTTCCGCCAGTCGAACTTTTCCACAGCCCGGATCAGGCCCAGGTTTCCCTCCTGGATCAGGTCGAGGAGGTCCAACCCCCGGCCCGTGTAGCGCTTGGCGATGGAGATCACCAGCCGCAGATTGCAGCTGATGAAGAGAGCGCGGGCTTCGTCTCCCTCTTCGACGAGGGACTCGAGACGACGGCGCTCGACGGGATCCAGGGCGGGATGGGATTCCAGTCGGGAAGCGGCGCGGCGGCCCTGTTCGATGGCGCGGGCCAGGTGGATTTCGTCCTCGGCTGTGAGCAGGCGGTGGTCGGCCACGTCGTCGAGATAGAGGCCGACAGTGTCGGCGGTTCCGGAGCGCCTTCGCTTGGTCCCCGCCATGGGCCCTCACCTTTCCTGTTTGCGCGAAGGTATCAGAGTTCGGCCTCCCTGACAACGAGTTTTCCACAGGCCTACCCGGGTACCGGCTGGCGGGTTTCCTCGGTAGGCTGATCGGCCCGTGTCCCGCCGCACGCAGTTCCGACTTCTAGTCGCGATCACCCTGGCATGGGTGGCGTGGGCCACCTGGAGCATGATCGACGACCCCGAGCCCTTCACGTTGCGCGTCCTCGACGACGTCGGGGACCCCGTGGCCAACGCCGTGGTGGCGGCGGAGGGCCGCCAACTGGGTCAGACCGGCGACAACGGCCTGCTGGAGGTAGACCCCCAGGGCGCATTGGTGGAGGTGGATGCCCCTGGTCATGTCTCCGCCACCTTCACGGTCACGCCGCCCGATGATGGGGTCTTCGATGTCGTGTTGAAGGCCCGGATCCTGCGGGGTCACGTGGTCGATCCCGCCGGCCGGCCGGTGGAGCGGGCGTTGGTCTCTGCCGGCTCGGCTAGAGCCTGGTCGGACGAAGAGGGTCGATTCTCGGTTCGGGGTGCCGAGGTGGGGACCGTGAAGGTGGAACGGGCTGCTTGGGAGCCCGTCGAGTTCGATTGGGGAGGCGGTCCCGGCGAGCAGGAAGTGATGATCGAGCCGTTGAACATCAAGGCTGTCCACATCACCGGTGAGGCGGTCGAAGAGCAGTTCGACCACTTCCTCGAGATGACCGAACGAACCGAGTTGAACGCCCTGATGGTCGACCTCAAGGACGAATCCGGCCAGGTGCTGTACAGGTCGTCCGTGCCGATGGTGGCGGAGGTGGGTGCCGAGGGCGACATGTTCGACCTCGAGGAGGTGGCGGCCGCAGCCGACGAGCGGGGCCTGTACCTCATCGGGAGGATCGTCGTCTTCCAGGACCCGATCGCCGCCCAGGCCATCCCCGAGATGTCGGTGTTCGATCAGGCGACCGGTCAGCCCCTGACCTCACGAGGGCAGTACTTCCTCGATCCGACCGACACCGAGGCGCGCGCCTACGCCCTCAGCCTGGCCGAGGAAGCCTGTCGGATGGGGGTCGACGAGGTGCAGTTCGACTATGTGCGGTTCCCCGACGTGAGGCCGGAGTCGGCCCATTTCGACGCCGGCGTGACCCTGGATGTTCGGGCCGAGGCGATCAGGAGTTTCTTGCGCGAGGCACTGGAGGCTCTCAATCCCAAGGGTTGTGCGGTCGGTGTCGACGTCTTCGGTTTCGTCACCACCGCCGCCGATGACGGCGGAATCGGCCAGAGATGGGAAGACATCACGTCGGTGGCCGATGTCGTGTCGCCCATGATCTATGCCAGCCACTACGACCCGGGTTGGTTCGGCCTCGACGACCCCGGCGAGCGGCCCGACGTGGTCGTGAGGCGCGCCCTGGAGGATGCACTCGAGCGTTCACCGGGACGGGTCGTCGTCCGGCCTTGGCTCCAGGACTTCGGCTACCCCGCCCAGCGAGTCCGGGCCCAGATCGATGTGGCCGAGGAGATGGGGTTGGGCTGGATGCTGTGGAACGCCACCGCCGAGGTGACGGTGGGAGCGCTCGAGTCGGAATGACTTTCCACGACGGGCTGATCGACTGCCGGCTGTGCCCGAGGCTCGTCGAGTGGAGGGAACGAAAGGCAACGAGTGAGAAGAGGGCCGCGTTCTCCGACGAGGAATACTGGGGTCGTCCGGTCCCATCTCTCGGGCCTTCCGACGCCCGGATCCTCATCATCGGCCTGGCTCCGGCCGCCCACGGTGCCAACCGTACCGGTCGGATGTTCACCGGAGACCGCTCGGGGGAATGGCTCTACCGGGCGCTGCACCGGGCTGGCCTGGCGACGTCGCCCGACCACCTCGATCCCGATCTCCGCTTGATCGACACCCGGATCACGGCCATATGCCATTGCGCTCCACCGGACAACCGTCCCACCACTGAAGAGAGCCGTACTTGCGTAGAGACCTGGCTCGTCCCCGAAGTCGCTCACGTCGATCCGGCCGTCGTGGTGTGCCTCGGTGGCCTGTCTTGGACGTGGACGCTCCGTATCGGTCCCCGCCTGGGGTGGGACGTCCCTCGGCCTCGTCCCCGTTTCGGTCATGGAGTGGAAGTTCCCCTCGTAACCGGGCCGCGATTGCTCGGTTCATATCATCCGAGCCAGCAGAACACTTTCACCGGAAAGTTGACGGAAGCGATGTTCGACCGCGTCTGGAAACGGGCACGGGAGCTCGCGTCCGACCCGCCGTTTTCGCGATAGGGGGCAGGGCCTCATACCATCGAGAAGACCGCAAGTTTTCCGCACGGAGAAGGCCACGTGACCGCGTTCGATCGTTCTACTCTCGACACTCTTGCCCGCTCACAGCCGGACTGGCGAGCGGAGCAGATGATCGAGGCATTTGCCGCTTTCGAGGCCCAGGAACTACCCACTGCTGCCGACGAAGACTGGAAATACGTCGACATCGATTTCGACTTGAGTGGGCTGGCAGTCGTCGCCGAGCCAGGCAACCCGATCGCCCCCGGTCCCTTCACCGCCGCCGCCATCACCGCGGCGGCTGGGACCGTTGCCATCGTGGACGGCCAGGTGACCGATGTGTCGGCCGATGTCGACGGCCTGACGGTGCGACGGATCGCGGACGTAGAAGAGATGGAGAACGCCGCCGCCGTCGATCGCGACAAGTTCGCGGCCGCTCATGCGGCTTTCGCGTCCGACGGGATACGAATCGAGACGAGACCGGGTGCTGTGGTCGATGCTCCCCTGGTGGTCGACATCCAGGCGACGCGGGAGGGAACCATGACGTTCCCGCACGTGGAGTTCGCTCTCGGCGACAACTCAGAAGCAGCCGTGCTCGTGGTCTACCGGAGCCCGGAGGACCTGGAGGCGACGGCCGTTCCGTCGGTGCTGCTGTCGGCCGGAGAGGGCGCCCGCCTGAAGTTCCTTTCGGTGCAGGGCTGGGGGGAAGCCACGACCGGCCTCGCTCATCAGCGGCTCAGGTTGGCACGGGACGCCACCGGGCGGGTCGGCGAGGTCGGCTTGGGTGGCAAGGTGGGCCGCCTCGACCTGGTAGTCGACCTGGTCGGAGCCGGATCGTCGTCGGAGGTCGTCGGCCTCTACTTCGGTCGGAATGAACAGATCCTCGACTACCGGATGGTCATCAACCACATCGGTCGCAACACCTCCTCCGACGTCTTCTTGAAGGGAGCGGTCGAAGACCAGGCAGAGTCGGTGTTCACAGGCCTTCTTCGGATCGAGAAGGACGCTCTCCGGTCCTCCGCTTTCGAGACCAACCGCAACCTGGTGCTGTCCGAGCACGCCAAGGCGCATTCGGTTCCGAACCTGGAGATCCTGTGCAACGACGTCGTATGTGGCCACGGGTCGTCGGTCGGGCCGCTCGAAGACGAGCATCTCTACTACCTCCAGAGCCGGGGCATCCGCAGCGAACGGGCTGAGCGGATGCTCATCCGCGGCTTCTTCACCGAGGTGATCGACCGGCTCCCGATCGACATCGTGGCCGGCCCGATCCAGGATGCGGTCTTCAGTCGATTCGTCGAGGCACAAGAAGAGGGTCGTCTATCGTGAGCTGGATCCAGGTCGTCGAGACGCGCCGCATCCCTCGGGACCGCGGCTTGCGGGTGAACATCGGCGAGCACCGCATCGCTCTCTTCCGGATCGGTGATGATGTGTATGCCATCGGAGATCGCTGCAGTCACGCCGAGGCCTCCCTGTCGGAGGGTGATCTGTTCGACTACGAGGTGGAGTGCCCGCGGCACGGGAGCGCTTTCGATGTGCGCACCGGTGAGCCGCAAGCTCTGCCTGCCACCCAGCCCGTCCCCACCTATGACGTGAAGGTGGAAGACGACGTGGTCTTTCTCGAGATCGGAGAGCTGACATGACGGTTGCCTTGGAAGTGTCCGGCCTGCGCGCCTCGGTGGACGGCAACGAGATCCTCAAGGGGCTCGATCTGGTGGTGCCATTCGGCGAGATCCACGTGATCATGGGTCCCAACGGTTCCGGCAAGTCGACCCTGAGCCATGTGCTCACGGGGAGCCCCGAGTACTCGGCGGAGGGGTCGGCCAAGCTGGATGGGGTCGAGTTGCTGGACCTCGAAGTCGACGAACGGAGCCGCCAAGGGCTATTGCAGGCCTTCCAGTATCCGACCGAGGTGCCGGGCATCCGGCTCGGCGAGTTCGTCAGGGAGGCGGCTGCCGAGCGCGGTCTCAACGGCGAAGATCTCGAACGATCCATCCTGGCGGCCGCCGAGGAGTTCGGCATGACCGAGTTTCTCGACCGGTCGCTCAACGACGACCTGTCGGGCGGTGAGAAGAAGCGGTCGGAGATCTTCCAGCTGGCCGTTCTTCGGCCCAAGGTCGCGGTCCTGGATGAGATCGACTCCGGTCTGGACATCGACGCAGTCCGCCAGGTGGCGGAAGCAGTGGAGGCGATGAGGAGCCCCGAGGTGGCGGTCGTGCTCATCACCCACTACGTCCGAATCCTTCGATATCTCTCGCCCGACCGGGTCCATGTGATGCTGGACGGCCGGATCGTCGAGTCAGGCGGGCCCGAGCTGGCCGAAGAGCTCGAATCGGGGGGTTACGAGGCGGTGCGACAGCGACTCGGGATCGTCCCCGACGGCGACGAAACGCCTGCGATTCCCTCCGCATCCGAGTTCTTCACGGACACACCTTTCGATCGCTGACTACCTTGCCTGGGTAGGCCGGTTCTGGGAAGCTCCCGCTCATGGCGGACCGCAGGACCGAACGGCGTTGGCTCGAGCAGCTCACGGCGCTACCCACCGCGCCGGGCGTCGAGCACCGCGTTCTGGCGTGGGTGGAAGCCTGGGCCGCTCGAAGAGCGACCGACCTTCGAATCCGGTCCGATCGTCATGGCAATCTCCTCCTCACCCAAAAGGGGCGACGTCGTCGGGCGCCGGTGGTGGCGGTCGCTCACACCGACCATCCTGGGTTCGTCGTCACGGGGGTCGACAGACGCGAAGTGGAGGTGGAGTTTCGCGGTGGTGTGCGGGCCGAGTACTTCGATGGGGCGCGGGTCGAGCTCTTCGATTCCGACGATGCGGGCCACCGTGGCCGTTTGGTCGCCTACGACCCCGAGTCGGAAAGAGGCCGGGTCCAGCTCGATCGGACGGCACCGCTCGTTCCGGGCGACATCGGTCGATGGTTCTTCGGAGGCAAGCGGGGTGGCGTGGGGGAGCGATTCGCCTTGGCGCCTGCCTGTGACGACCTGGCCGGGGTCGCCGCCGCCCTGGCGGCGCTCGATCGTGCCAGAGGCGAGCCCGAGCTGTCGCATTTCTCCGTCCTGCTGACCCGGGCAGAAGAGGTCGGGTTCGTGGGGGCGATCGGAGCTGCCAAGGACCGAACCGTGCCCGAGGACTCCCGAATCCTCTCGATCGAGTGCAGCCGGGCGTTCCCCGAATCTCCATTGGGAGGAGGTCCGATCGTTCGGGTGGGCGACGCGTCCAGCGTCTTCGACCACGAGTTGACCAACCTCGTATCCGAGGCCGCCCGGGTCAGGGAGCTCACCCACCAGAGAAAGCTGATGGCAGGCGGATCGTGCGAGGCGACCGCATTCGTCGCCTACGGCTATCGGGCAACCGGGCTCTGCCTGCCGCTCGGGAACTACCACAACATGGGCAACCTCGACGAGGTCGAGCAGGGCAAGGGGATGGCCACCCCGCTGCCGGAGGTCATCAGCATCTCCGATTTCCATGGTCTGGTGGATCTCCTGCTGGCGGCGACCGAGGCGGTCGACGGGACCTGGGACCTGACGCAGCGGCTCGAGAGTAGGTTCGAGAGCCGAAAGCACATCCTGGGATGAAGGGCCGGCGCGCCGACCTTTGAAAGCGGGCCGTGATGGGGCCGCTACCGTCGGGGGAGTCGAAACGGAGATGGAGTGACTGAAAGAATCGAACGCGACTCTATGGGCGAAGTCCGGGTACCGGCGGACGCTCTCTATGGGGCCTCGACCCAGCGGGCGAAGGACAACTTCCCCATCTCGGGCATAGGATTCTCGCGCCGGTTCATCTGGGCGCTGGGCCTCATCAAAGGATCGGCCGCCACCGTGTCGGGGGAGGCGGGGAACCTGGATCCGGCGGTGGCGGAAGCGATACGCAATGCGGCCGACGAAGTGATGGCGGGGGATCTCGACCAGCACTTCGTCCTCGACATCTTCCAGACCGGCTCAGGGACCTCCACCAACACGAACGCCAACGAGGTCATCGCCAATCGGGCCACGCTGGCGATGGGTGGTGAACTCGGCTCGAAGCTGGTGCATCCCAACGATCACGTCAATTTCGGTCAGTCCTCCAACGACGTCATCCCGACTGCCATCCACGTGGCGGCGGTGGCCGCCATCCGGGAAGATCTGCTGCCGACCCTGGACCGATTGGCCGAGGCCCTGGCTCGGAAGGGCGAGGAGTTCGCCGACGTGGTCAAGTCCGGCCGGACCCACCTGATGGACGCGACGCCGGTCACCTTGGGCCAGGAGTTCTCCGGCTTCGCGGCTCAGGTGAGGAAGGGAGCCGAGCGGGTCAGGTCGGTCGTGGCAGGGCTGGAGGAACTCGCACTGGGCGGCACCGCCGTCGGCACCGGCATCAACGCTCCCGAGGGCTTCGCAGCCGCCACGATCGCGCTGATGGCAGAGCGGACCGGCTATCCGTTCCGGGAGGCCGACGACCACTTCGAAGCCCAGGGCGCCAAGGATGCGGTGGTGATGGCCTCCGGGGCTCTCAAGACCGTGGCCGTTGCCTTGTTCAAGATCGCCAACGACATCCGCTTCCTGGGGTCGGGGCCGACGTCGGGTCTCGCCGAGATCCGCATCCCCGACCTCCAGCCCGGGTCGTCGATCATGCCCGGGAAAGTGAACCCGGTCATGTCCGAGATGCTGATGCAGGTGTCGGCACAGGTGGTGGGCAACGACGCCACCGTCACCTGGTGCGGGGCCAACGGCAACTTCGAGCTGAACGTGATGATGCCCGTGATGGCCCACGCCCTGCTCCAGTCCATCGAGATCCTGGCCAACGGAGCCGAGACCTTCCGGGCCCGCTGCGTCGAAGGGATCGAGGCCAACGAGGAAAGGGCGCGTGAACTGGTCGAGCGGAACGCCATCGTGGTGACGGCACTCAATCCCTACATCGGCTACGACGCCGGCGCCAAGATCGCCAAGGAAGCGGTAGCTACCGGGCGATCGGTGCGTGAGCTGGTGCTCGAGCAGGGGCTGATGTCCGAGGAGGAGCTAGACGCCGCGCTCGACATCAAGAAGATGACCGAGGGCGGGGTGATGTGACCCTCCGCTCCCCGGAGGA
>DATGPZ010000073.1:0-4068 GCA_035304485.1 Acidimicrobiia bacterium
GCCGCAACACCACATCGATCTTGCGGTTCGCTGACCATCTCGGCTTCGACCGGAAATCGCCGGCCTCGTCGTTGGATACCGACATGAGCACCATGCTCGCTCCTCTCTATCGGCTGTCCAATGACTCCGGGTGCGGTGGAGGCAATTGTCGTCCGCTCGGTGCGTTTCGACGAGGCGTGATGCCCTCCGCCCTGCTGGTCTTCAATCTCCAGCGGACTGGAAGCTCGCCGTGAGCACATCGACGACTCGAGAAACCTGATCTGGACTCAATGCCGCCGACTTCGTTGGAGCGATGCGGCGACGAAGGCTGTTCGGCGAACACAAGATCACACCGTCGACCCGTCGGGGAGAGAGCAGGGGAATTTCGGTGTCCACGAAACAGAGGACAGCCTGGGTTGTGACGCCAGCGATGCCAGCCTGCACGAGAACCCGATCGACCAGCCCCGCTTGTTTGCGTACCTGACCGAGGAGGTGGGAACGGTTGTGACCGTTGACCCAAAGGGTGGAGCCGCGCGAACGGATCTGCAGTCTTCCTTTGTATCGCTTGGCGTCGACCACAAACACGCCCGAGGGTGCGACGGCGACATGGTCGATGTTCGCCTGGGAACCCGGCACCGCCAGATCGTGGAGGGAAGCAACCCCCTTCCGGTTGAGTGAGTCGAGAACGCGGCCGACCCGCCGCTCCCCCGAAGCTCCCTTCCTCCAGGCCACCTCCGAACGTGATGGGCGAAGCAGACCGATGGCAGCGCCAACGGCCAATAGAAGGCCGGTGGCCAAGGAAAGGAGCTGCTCGTCCACGGGAAGTGCAATCTCGGACGCCTCCGGCGACAGGCGAGAGAGGAGAGCCGAAGGGACCATGAGTATGAGCTCCGGAAGGTAGAGCCCGAAGACAAATGCGATGGCGACGGCCGCCACAATCAAGGGCCAGCGCCTGCTGATCTTCTCCCGACGCCGTTGCCGCAAACGCTCGTATTCAGATTGCGCTGATCGACCTGGGCTTCTCATATCGGCACTCGACGTATCGTCGCCACGCACCGACGTCTTGAACCAGGTGGCTGCCGACTCGACCTTTGAACGTAGATCAAATATTTTCGACAATCGAACAGTGAGCCAAAACGCGAAAGGGCCGGCCGCGGGTGGACGCCCGGCCTACCGGCCCTGTCCCGCACCCCCACGGCACCCCGGGCGTCCACCATCAAGGTACGAGACGGGTGTGACATACTCGATGAGGGCACCCGCTCGGTTTCGCACTCCCGGCGGCGGGATGCGCCTCGGATCAACGATCGACACGTTGATACAAGGCATCACCGAGTTCGACCATGCGGTCGAATCCTTCTACTTGCCTCCAGTCAGGAGGGATAGCCGACAACCCGTATCGCGCTCCGGCGAGCGCTCCCGCCATGGCGGCGATGGTGTCGGTGTCGCCTCCGATCCTGATGGCCCGGCGAACCGTGTCGTCGAAATCGGCGGCTATCGAGAAGCAGTAGAGGGCGGTGAGTACCGAACCGTCGGCCGCAACCGAGTTGCCCAGATGCTGGCGGGCTTGCTGGTCGTCGCCTCGTTCGAGGCAGAGCTCGACGGTCTCCAGCTTCACCCGGAATCTGTCCGTTTCGATCCTCTGGTCGAGATCTTCCAACAGCCGGCCCGGTTCGAAACCATCGCCTAAGACATGGTGCGCCGCGATCGCCTGGATCACGGCTCCCTCCATCCCTACTGGATGGGCGTGCGTCACCGACGCGGTTGCGGTAGCGAGTCGAACCGTCTCCTCCAGGTCCGGGTAGGCCCACAAGGCGACGGGTACCACTCGCATCGCCCCACCGTTGCCGAACGATCCCGACCCGCCGAACTGGCTCTCCGCCGCCTCCTTCCAGTCGACGCCTTCACCAACCGACCGAAACACCTTCACCACGTTCGCCCCATAGCCTCGGTGGGGCTCCCGGGCCCAGACTTCGGAGAACCGACGAGCCATGTCCGACCCATCGAATCCGTCGCACGCCAGGAGCGACTCGGCCAGGGCGATGGACAAGGCCGTGTCGTCGGAGTAGTCGAACTTTTCGAGACGGCGGAAGGCGTCGTCCGGGTAGCCCCCAGGAACCGTTTCCATCCCTTCAACCGGAAACCCGAGAGCGTCACCGACGGCGATGCCTGCCATCGCACCCTGAAACCTCTCCCTGAGGGCGGTCACTCTGAGTTCACCATGCCGGGTAGTCCTCCAGCGGGAACTCGCGGTCCTCGTGGTAGGCGTCGTGGAGATCCCCAGCCACGCGCTCCACCACGGTCCGCAGGCCGAGTCCGTCGAGCCACTCGGTGGGGATGGCTTCGAGTCCCAGCAACGCACCCATGATCTGACCCGCGATCGATCCGGTCGAGTCCGAGTCGCCGCTGTGGTTGACGGAGAGCAACATGCCGTCCCGGAAATCGCCAGCGACGAGAGCCGAATACACGCCGATGGCCAAGGCCTCCTCCGCCACCCAGCCTCCGCCGATGCGTTCGACGACCCGATGCGAAGGTGCCTCCGCTTCGGCCAACGACACGGCCCGCCGCAGCACACCGGCGCAGACCCCGCCACCCGGCTGGTCCGCATCGATCCTCTGTAGGACCATATCCACGGCCGACTCGAGGTCGTCTCCCTGCCACAGCCGATTGATCATCAGCGCCAGCGCTCCCGCTGCCACGTATCCGGCCGGATGGCCGTGGGTGAGGGCAGCCAGGTCACAGCCGAGCTGGTATGACTGCTCATCGGCGAGACCCATGAGACCGACAGGTGCCACCCGCATCACCCCGCCGCATCCTTTCGAGTCGTTGATCGGGTCTTCCCGGGTTCCGAGTCCCCCGACCCGCAGCGCCGACAGACAGGTGTTCCCCGGCGCCACCCGCAGCCAGAGCCCGGACTCTCCGATGAGCCAACCCGATTCGAGCGGCTCCCCCGCTGTGGCGGGGTCGCTCGGCGGAACCCCCGATCTCTGGGTGAGGAACCACCTGAGGTAGGAGCCGTTGACGGTCCGAGCCAGATCCTTGTGGTCGGGCCCGAGGCGGCGTTCACGCTGACGGGAACGGATCAGACCCTCGGCAGTCCAGAGTGTCATTTGAGTGTCGTCGCTGAAGGCGGCGGGATAGGAGGAGTTGGCGGGATAGCCGACCACTCCTGAAGGTCCGAATCGCCGATGGATCTCGTCGATGGAAGAGAACTCGACGGGCAACCCGAGGGCGTCACCCACTGCGCCCCCCATCAGTGACCCGAGAACTCGCGACTTGGCTGTGACGGCTGCTTTCATGTGCCTACCACAATAATGGAGGCAGTGTTCTTGTCAACTAGACAATAAACCCGTAGCCTGAGGCCGTGGCAGCTCCATCCGACTACGACCCGGCCGCCTTTCCCCCTTTCGCCGTGACGGTCGACATCGTCGTGTTCACCATCGAGGACGGTGATTTGAAGGTCGCCCTGGTGGAGCGGGGACAGGAACCATTCAAAGGATCGCTCGCCCTTCCCGGGGGTTTCGTCCGTCCCCACGAGAATCTGCAAGATGCGGCGATGCGGGAACTGACCGAGGAGACCGGTCTGGAATCACCCGAGCACCTGGTGCAGCTCGGAGCCTACGGCGACCCGGCTCGTGACCCGCGAATGCGTGTCGTCTCGGTCGGCTACTGGGCGATCGTTCCCGAGCTCCCTGAGCCGATGGGAGGATCCGATGCCGCCGCCGCCAGGAAGGTGTCGATAAGCACCGTGTTGGCCGATGAGGATGCACTTGCGTTCGATCATCACCGGATCCTGAGTGATGCGATCGAGCAAGCCCAGAGGGCGCTCGAGGAAACAACGGTGGCGACCGACTTCTGTGACGAGGAGTTCGCCATCAGTGACCTCCGCACGGTGTATCAGGCAGTATGGGGGATGACGCTCGATCAAGGGAACTTCCAGAACAAGGTGCTCGAGGTAGAAGGCTTCGTGCAACCCACCGGAAAGCGTCGAACAGGCGGGCGGGGTAGGCCTCCGGAGCTCTATCGAGCCGGACCGGCCGAACGGATACACCCGCCGTTCCGTCGACCACATTGATGGTCTGGCGCCCTGCA
>DATGPZ010000074.1:0-6330 GCA_035304485.1 Acidimicrobiia bacterium
GACGAGTTCGCCGAGTACAAGGCGTTCGGCGAGGGGATCGGAATCCCGCACGTCGAGTCTGGTCCGCTGGTCCGGTCCAGCTATCACGCCAAGGAGAGCCGCCAGGCGGTGCCGGTCAGCATCGGCACCAAGCCGTGAGCGTCCCCGGACATGCTTGTCGGATGTCGTTAGCGGGTATCGGACCTTCGATGCTCGAACGCGCCATGGCTCGAGTCGGCACGGTTGGCAAGTGCCCGCGCTCCGTGCAGGGTCCCTGCGAAGCCGAGACTTACGATGGGGGCCATGCCCTTTCATAGCGGTCCGGTCGCGGCGGTCGTGCTCCTCCTGCTCCTGGCCGGGGTGCAGAAGCTGATCGATCCGTCCCCAACCGCCGGCGCGTTGCGGTCCGCAGGCTTCCCGTCCCATCGCAATCTGGTTCGGCTGTTGGCTGCGGTCGAGGTGCTGGTGGCGGCGGCATTCTTCGCGTTCGGCGGGCCGTTGCCCGCGATCGGCGCCGCCGTGCTCTATCTCGGCTTCGCTGCATTCGTGGCTCTTGCCCTCGTCCGAAACCTGCCCGTGTCGAGTTGTGGATGTCTGGGAAAGGTGGACACTCCGCCCAGCGCCGTGCACGTAGCCGTGAACCTCGGTGCTGTGGTGGTCCTCGTGATCGCTGGCATAATCCCGATCGAGCCCATGGGTGGGTTGGTAGGCCAGAGCGCAGGAGTAGTGGTCCCGCAAGTGTTGTTGATCGGCGCAGTCACCTATCTCTTGTACGGCCTTCTCACCGCCCTGCCACTGGTGGGCAAACGTGCCTTCAGGGCCACTCCTTTGCCCGGGCCGGGGAGGCGTGCATGACGAGCACGCTGATACGCAGGGCCACCGAACTGTTCGACCGACCGATCAGTCGGAGGGGTTTCATTCGGCGGATGACCTATGGAGCCACCGCACTATCGGTCGCTCCCATGGCCTTCGCCATGAAACCCGGAACCGCGTACGCCGCCATCTGCAATTGCGCGGGACAGGGATGTGACTGTGGATCGATGTGCTGTGATGGCTACACCGAGTTCTGCTGCACGATCACCGGTCAGAACGTTTGTCCTTCCGGGACCATTCCGGCCGGCTGGTGGAAGGCGGATGGTTCCGGGATTTGTGACGACGAGTCGGGACCCAAGCCCAGGTACTACCTCGACTGCAACATCGCAGACTGCGGAAGTTGCGGTTGCGGGTCGAACGGGATCTGCTCTGGCAATTGCCAGGATCCCCATGTGTATGCATGCGAGTGCGGCAACCGGCACTGCAATCATCGCAAGACCGGGTGCACCGGTTTCCGGTACGGCCAGTGCAACGAGGATGTCGCGTGCGTCGGGCCGATCGTGTGTCGAGTGGTCACCTGCACGGCGCCTTGGGTCTGGGACTCCAGTTGCAGCACCCGGGTTCTCACCGACAACAACACCCGATTCCATAACGCTCCTTGTCTCCAGGACTCCCAGGCGCTGCCCACCGAGGGCATTCCGATCGTGGGCGACTGGGAAGGTGACGGGAAGGTCTCGCCGGGAATCTTCGTGAACGGACGCTGGCATCTCCAGCGGTCGGACGGAGGATCCAACATCGTCTTTTCCTATGGTCGGCAGGGTGACATCCCCGTCGTCGGTGATTGGAACGGAGATGGCATCGACACGCCCGGTGTGGTCCGCAACGGGGTGTGGCATCTGCGGAACTCGAACAGTGGGGGCTCAGCCCACATGTCCTTCACCTACGGCAGGCCAGGGGACGTGCCGATGGTCGGGGACTGGGACGGGAACGGGCGCGACACTCCCGGCGTTTTCCGGCGATCGACGAAAACCGTCTATCTCCGCAATAGCAACTCCGCAGGAGCGGCCCATCACTTCTTCACCATTGGCCGACCCACGGACATTCCGCTGGTGGGGGACTTCAACGGGAATGGCAGAGACACCGTTTCGATCTACCGTCCGTCGTTGGCGAGGTTCTACATCTTCAACAAGCTCGGTCCCAATGGCGGGGGACTCCTGGTTCCTGCAGCGGAGTTCACCTTCGGTCGTCCGGGCGATCAGCCCTTGATCGGAGACTGGAATGGTGATGGCGTCGACACCATCGGCATCTATCGCTCCGAGCGGTTCTATCTACGCAATGCGAATGCGCCCGGTCCGGCGGATGTGACGCTGCAATGACCGCGATTCTCGTGACCATGGGCGTTGCCATCGTTCTCCTGGGTGTTCTCATGGTCGGACTTCTGAGAAGTCACGCCGAGATCCTTCGCGCGTTGCACCGGCTTGGAGTCGACGTGGAGGGCGGCGGACAGACTCACGACCACTCATTTGCTTCGCGACCGAGCCCTCGCGTGGCTTCCGAGAATGCGCCACCTGACATCGTGGGACAAACCCTTCATGGATCGGCGGTGAAGATCGGGGTCAGTGGCGTCGAGCATCGGACACTGCTCGCCTTTCTCTCCAGTGGTTGCTCGGCTTGCCAGGTCCTCTGGCAGGATCTCAAGTCGGACCCGACCGCCGGTCTCGATGACCGTCTCGTGATAGTGGTGAAGGGACCCGAGGCAGAGAGCCCGGGACGGCTCCGGGAGTTGGCACATCCGGAAGCGACCGTGGTCCAGTCCACGCCCGCGTGGGAGGAATACGCCGTGCCGGTCACGCCCTACTTCGTCCTCGTCGACGGCCCAACCGGGGACGTCATCGGTGAAGGCTCCTCGTCGTCGTGGGCACAGGTGCGCTCGCTGATCGTGCAAGCAGCTTCTGATCGGGCCGCGACCGCGGCAGCGCTCTCGGCGGGCACCGATCCCGAGCTACGCGCCGACATCGAACTGAAAGCTGCCGGTATCACGCCCGGTCACCCGAGCCTTTATCCGGAAGGTGTGCCCTTGGAGGATTCCGAGTGAGACTTCGTTCGGACGGCATAGACGTCGACGTCCCCCGGGGGTGGGACGGCGAGATCTACCGCCAGGGTGGTTTCGGTCTTCAGGGTCTGCAGTCCGAAGAGGGCGAGACCGATGCGCCAATCATGCATTTGGCCAACTTCTCCCTTCCGCCGAATCGTGGTGACTGGGGCTCCGGGGCCGTCGAGATCATGAGGTCCGACAATGTACTCGTGGCCCTCGTCGAGTTCGGGCCCGAGTCGGCCGGCAAGGCGCTATTCGCCCGGTCCGGACTGCCGCGCGTGCAGGCATCGGACTTCGCACCGAACCAGCTGCAGCGGACCCTTCCCGGTCAGTCCGGTGCCCAGTACTTCTTCAACCACGGCGGCAGGGCTTTCTGTCTCTACGTCGTCCTGGGTTCCCACGCCCGGCGCCACGAGCTGGTGGCCGAGGTCAACGCCGTGCTGGACACCTTGGTTCTCGATCCACGGTGAACACCAGCCGAATCACCCGTCTCCAGGAGCGAATGGCCGCCGAGGGGATCGACCACACGGTCATCTCGACGGGTGCCGATCTCCTCTATCTGATCGGGTATTCGACGATGCCCTTGGAACGGATCACCGCGCTCAGCGTCCCGGCCGAAGGCGATGCCGTGCTCTTCGTGCCCCGGCTCGAGGCCCCCCGTGTGCCCGAAGGGGTCGTCGAAGTGGTGGCATGGGACGAATTGGACGACCCGATCGAAATGCTGGCCGATCGCTGCAAGGCTTCGGACTCGATCGCGATCGGCGACCACATGTGGTCGGTCTTCCTCATCCGGCTCCTGGAGCGGCTCGACGACCCGCGTCTGATACCGGCGTCCGAGTTGACCCGCCGTCTGCGAGAGGTCAAGGACGATAAGGAGATCGACGCACTGAGGAGGGCGGGGGCCGCGGTCGACCGGGTGCTCGCGAGGCTTCCCGACGAGATCCGTTTCGAGGGTCACACCGAGCGTCAGGTGGCGGAAGATCTCCGCCGCATGGTTGTGGAGGAAGGGCATGACGAGGCATGGTTCGCCATCGTGGCGACCGGCCCGAACGGAGCCTCGCCACATCACGAGCCGGGTGATCGGGTCATCTCGCGAGGCGACGTCGTCGTCTGTGACTTCGGCGGGGTCCTCGATGGCTACTACTCGGACGTGACCAGAACCTTCTCGGTGGGTGAGCCTTCCGAAAAGGCCCGAGAAGTCCACGCCCTGGTCCATCAGGCCAACACCGCGGCCCGGGAGGCGGTCCGTCCCGGCGTCCCGTGTCAGGAAATCGATCGAACGGCCCGGAGAGTGATCGAGGAGGCCGGTTACGGCGAGTGGTTCATCCATCGCACGGGTCACGGCATTGGACTCGAGGTGCACGAACACCCCTACATCGTCGAGGGGAACACAGAAGAGCTCGCCCCGGGCAATGCGTTCTCTATAGAGCCAGGCATCTATCTGCCGGGTGAGTTCGGGGTGCGCATCGAGGACATCGTCATTTGCGGTGCTGAGGCCGCCGATGTCCTCAACAACGCCGCGCGTGACCTGGTCTTGGTCGAATAGCCGCGACGACTGTCCGCCGTGGCGAGCCTCGGTTAGTCTGCGGGCGTGCTTCGTCGACTCACCCATCTGGCCCTGACCATCTCGCTCGTCTTCGGTTTCGTCGCATGGGCGCCGCCGGATGCCGAAGCTTCAACCAGCGTTGCCAATCTCCAGTCGAGGCTCAAAGCGAAGGGCTTCTACCGGGGTTCCGTCGACGGGATCGCGGGGGCACAGACCCAGCAGGCGATCATGGCGTTCCGCAAGGAGGTCGGAGCCACTCGTTCGTTCAGTTGGAGCAGTTCTCTCGATGGGCTGCTCCGCGACTATGTGAGACCATGGCTGCCCTACCGGCTCGGCGAACCCGATCGCGTCGAGGTGAACCTGACCCGTCAGGTCATGTATCTGATCAGGGGCAACGAGGTACAGCAGGTCTTCCCGATCAGCTCGGGCAACGGTGAGCCGTACACCAACTCTTTCGGGAAGTTCACCAACGCCAGAACTCCGACCGGAGACTTCAAGATCCAGCGCCACGTCAGGGGAGAGCGCATCTCGTACCTCGGGTTCCTGTGGAATCCCTGGTACTTCACCGGCGGGTACGCCCTCCACGGTTCGAGCAGCGTTCCCGCCTACCCCGCGTCACATGGCTGTGTCCGGCTGACGATGTGGGACAGCGATTGGCTGGAGAACCAGCTCTGGATCGGCATGCCGGTTCACGTGTGGTACGAGCCCAGCGGTGTGCGTCCGGTGTTCTCGACGAACGGGCTGGGCATCGGCGGCTCCACCGGGTGCGCGTCCGGGAACTGCGACTCGATCGCATTCGGGGACGGACGAGGCAACTATTACCTGTGGAATCAGATCAACCATCAGCCGTCGATCGAGAAACTGGCCTACGGGGCGGGCACGGATCTGCCCGTGTTCGGCGACTGGGACGGTGACGGTGTGGACACACCGGGCATCTTCCGGGCCGGGGCGTTCCATCTGCGACACTCCGCCACCCCGGGACCGGCCGATCTCACCTTCTATTTCGGGAGGGCGGGTGACATTCCTTTTGCGGGTGACTTCAACGGTGACGGCCTAGATTCCGTGGGAATCTTCCGACCATCCGAGCAACGCTTCTTCGTCTTGGATCAACTCCCGGGAAACGGCGAGAGTGTCAAGTTCCCGGATCATTCCTTCGTGTTCGGTCGAGTCGGTGACAAGCCGTTCGTTGGCGACTTCGATGGCAACGGGACGGACTCCATCGGGCTCCATCGACCATCGACCGGTGAGGTCTTCATGCGCAACACGATTTCTGCCGGCTGGGCGGACCTGTCATTCATCTATGGCCGCGCGGGAGACCAGCTCGTTGCAGGGGATTGGAACGGTGATGGCAGAGACACGGTCGCGGTCTACCGGCCCAGCTGGGGAGTCCTGTTCATCAAGAACAAGAACTCGGCCGGGAATGCCGACGGCACTTTCGACGTCGGATTCCTCAAGAACGTCTCCTCGCTGTCCAAGTAGCCATCGCCTCCGAAACGAATGACCAAGATAGGGGCAGATGAGGGTGCACCCGCGGGCCCGCCCTGGCCCCCTGTCACCATCGTTCTGCCCGTCCTGGATGAAGCCGCCCACATCGAGGTGACGATGGGCGACCTCCTCGCCCAGGACTATCCCGGCGATCTCGACATCGTGGTCGCTGATGGGGGGTCGACGGACGGGACCCGGGAGTACCTGGCAGATCTGGCACTCAGGGATGCACGGGTAACCATGATCGACAACCCTCTCCGGCGTCAGGCCTACGGGCTCAACGCGGCGGCGGAAGTGGCCCGGGGCGAGATTCTCGTGCGTGCCGACGGTCACTCCCGGTACGCCCCCGACTATGTCCGCCGCTCGGTGGAGGGCGTTATGGAGCTCGACGGCGCAATCGGGGGCCGGATGA
>DATGPZ010000075.1:0-9949 GCA_035304485.1 Acidimicrobiia bacterium
CCCAACCGGGAAGGTACTTCTGCCTAGTAGCGTTGCACATGGCATGTTCACCGGCATCGTGGAGCACCTGGGCAAGGTGGCTTCGATCGACACCACAGAGCGGGGCCGCGCCATCACCATCGATGCCGGCCCGATCACCGACGGAATGGCGGTGGGAGCGTCAGTCGCCGTGAATGGCGTCTGCCTCACCGCCGTATCCATCGATGGCGAAACTCTCGTGACCGAGGTCATGGGCGAAACCCTCGACCGGACCAGTCTGGGCGATCTCGCAGCAGGCGACTCGATCAACCTGGAACGACCGATGGCGGCCAACGGGCGTTTCGACGGTCACATCGTGCAGGGCCACGTCGACGGTGTGGGTCGGGTCCGGTCGCTCGAGCCCGATGGCACCGCACGCCGCATGTGGATCGACGTCCCGGCCTCCCTCATGCGCTACGTCGTCGAGAAGGGATCGATCACCGTGGACGGCGTCAGCTTGACGGTTGCCGGTGTGGACGAGGCAGGCCTCGAGGTGGCGTTGATTCCCCATACCCTGGAGGTCACGACGCTGGGAGAACGCCAGCCCGGCGACACGGTGAATCTGGAGGTCGACGTCATAGCCAAGTACGTAGAGCGGATGCTCGGAGCCTCGTTGTGAGCGCATTCGCCCCGGTGGAAGATCTCATCGCCGCAATCGGTCGGGGCGAGCTGGTGATCGTGGTCGACGACAGTGACCGGGAGAACGAAGGCGACCTGATCATGGCGGCCGAAAAGGTCACGCCCGAGAAGATCGGCTTCATGCTCCGTCACACGTCCGGCATCATCTGCGTGCCGATGCTCGGCGAGCGGCTGGACGAGCTCAAGTTGCCGATGATGGTCACCCGCAACACCGCCGAGTTCCGCACGGCCTTCACTGTGGCGGTGGATGCGGCCGAAGGCGTCACCACCGGAATCTCCGCCGCCGACCGGGCACGGACCATCTCCGTGTTGGCCGATCCGGAATCACAACCCTCCGACCTGGCGCGTCCCGGGCACGTGTATCCCCTCCGCTACGAACCAGGCGGCGTGATGAAACGCGCCGGCCATACCGAGGCGGCCGTGGATCTCGCCAAGCTGGCCGGTCTGTACCCGGCAGGCGTCCTCGCCGAGGTCATGAACGACGACGGCACCGTCGCCCGCCTTCCCGAGCTGATGGCCTTCGCCGAAGAGCATTCTCTCTTGATCGGCACCATCGCCGACCTCATCGCCTATCGCCGCCAGCAGGAGCGCCTGATCGAGCGCATGGTGGAGGCCCGGATACCCACCCGGTACGGCGAGTTCCGTGCCGTGGGCTATCGCTCCCTGGTCGACGATCGCAAGCACATCGCCCTCGTGATGGGCGACATCGGCGACGGGCAGGAAGTCCTCGTCCGGGTCCACTCGGAGTGCCTGACCGGCGATGTTTTCGGTTCCCAACGATGTGACTGCGGCGAGCAACTCGATCAGGCATTGGCCAAGATCGGCCAGGAAGGACGGGGGGTGCTCTTGTACATCCGGGGCCACGAGGGCCGCGGCATCGGCCTCCTCAACAAACTGGCCGCCTATCAACTCCAGGACGAGGGCCGGGACACGGTCGACGCCAACCTCGAGCTCGGCCTCCCCGTGGATGCTCGCGACTACGGGGTCGGCTCCCAGATCCTCTACGACCTGGGAGTGCGCACCATGCGGCTCATGACCAACAACCCGACCAAGCGGGCCGGCATCACCGGCTATGGCCTCGAGATCGTGGAACGGATCCCACTCGTGACCACCGCCAACCCGCACAACGTGCGGTACCTCGACACCAAGGCAGCGCGCCTGGGTCACGTGTTCGACGAGATGGAAGAAGAGAGTTCGTGACTGAAGTTCGAACGATCGAACCCGACCACAGCCGCAGCTCCGAACTCCACATCGGCGTCGTTGCGGCTCGCTGGAACGGGTCGATCACCGACCGACTGGTGGAGGGCGCCGTCGGCCACTTGGAGGCCCAGGGTGTGGGAACCGTGACCGTCCTGCGGGTCCCGGGGTCGTTGGAGCTTCCCATCGGAGCCAGGGCATTGGCCCGGAGTGGCTGCCAAGCGGTGGTGGCCCTCGGGACCATCGTCAAAGGCGACACCGACCACTACGCCATCGTCTCGCAGGAATCCGCCCGGGGTCTGACCTTGGTGGCCCACGAGGAGGGGATCCCCGTCACCAACGGTGTCCTCGCCGTCCACGACATCGCTCACGCCGTCGAACGCGCCCAGCCCGGTCCCTCCAACAAGGGAGTGGAGGCCGCCGGAGCCGCGATCGAGACCGCTCTGTTGCTCCTAGCCGCTCGGGAGCCAATGCCGACGTGACGGCCAAGACTGGCTCTGATATCATTGGTTTCAACAGGCGAGATAGCCGCAAGCGGAAGCTGCTGCTTCCCACCCGGCCGCCCGGAGGGCGAGCCGCGGTCACCGGCCACATCATCTCTCGATCGAGAGGTGTCACGGTGAGCAGCGAGTGGACGCTTGCTGCTCTTTCTCTTGTGTCTGCCAGTCGCCCTCGGGCGCGTTCGTCCCGGACCGCGGCTGACCGACATTGCACCTACGTCCGCAATCAACCTATCGACCAGGAGGTACTCACATCGCTGAGTTGCGTGTGAACGGATACATCCGCGCCCCCGAAGTGCGGGTGGTCGCCCCCGACGGAGAACAGATCGGGGTCAAGAAGCTCGCTGAGGCACTCTGGCTGGCCGAACAGCTGGATCTCGACCTGGTGGAGGTGGCGCCGAACGCCAATCCACCGGTCTGCCGCCTGATGGACTACGGCAAGTACAAATACGAACAGTCCGTCCGGGATCGTGAAGCGCGCAAGAAGCAGACGCGCACCACGGTCAAAGAGCTTCGGATGAAGGTACGGATCGGAGACCATGACTTCAACATCAACCGCCGCAAGGCCGAGGAGTTCCTCGCCGAAGGTGACAAGGTCAAGGTGACGATCCGCTTCCGTGGTCGTGAACAGGAGCGTCCCGAGTTCGGGCGGCAGTTGCTCGAGAGACTGATCGACGAACTGAGCGATCAGGCCGTGGTCGAGCAGCCCCCGGCCATGGAGGGTCGCAACATGACGATGGTGCTGGCTCCGGCCCGGCGGTCGGCGGCCAAGGAGGAGCAGCAGGAAGCACCGGCCTCGAGTGAAGAGGAATGAGACAACCATGCCGAAGATGAAGACCCACAGCGGCGCCAAGAAGCGCATCAAAGTGACCGGTTCCGGCAAGTACCGCCGCCGGCAAGCCGGGCGCGGGCACTTGAAGCTCGCCAAGGGCAAGGACGTTTTCCGCCGTCGCAAGGGCGAGTCCGACCTGGCGCCTGGCGACAAGCGCATCGCGAAGCGTCTCCTCAACAGGTGAACCGGAGGTAGAACATGGCACGAGCCAGAAACCCAGTCGCGGCCCGCAAGGCCCACAAGAAGGTCCTCGACAAGGCCAAGGGCTACAAGGGAGCCCGCAGCCGCCGGTTCCGCACCGCCAACGAGCAGGTGATGCACGCCGGCCAGGACGCCTACAGGGACCGCCGTGCCCGCAAAGGCGAGTTCCGGAAGCTGTGGATCACCCGCATCAACGCCGCCGCCCGCCAAAACGGCACCACCTACTCCAAGCTGATCTCCGGCATGAAGGCCGCCGGCATCGAAGTGGACCGCAAGATGCTCGCCGACCTGGCCGTGAACGATCCGGCGGCGTTCACGTCCCTGGTCGAGGCCGCCAACGCCGCCGACAGCTGACCCGTCGCGCCCGGAGCCGATCCGCTCCCTGCACAACCGCCGCATCGTGGAGGCGGTTCGGCTCCATCGGGTGCGCGAACGCCGCCGTCTCGGCTTGACCCTGCTCGAAGGGCCCAATGTCGTCAGCGAGGCGATCCGGGCCGGAGTCTCGTTCGTCGAGCTGTTCGCCCTTCCAACCGATGAGCGGCTGGCGGATTGGCCCGATCCGACCCTGGTCGAACCGCAGATCATGCGCCGATTGGCGCACACCGAGACCCCACGCGGCCCTGTGGCCGTCGCCCAGATCCCGCCCTGGACCGAGCCTCCGACCGATCGCAGCGTCATCTATCTGTCGGAGGTGTCCGATCCGGGCAACGTCGGCACCATCATTCGTTCCGCGGCTGCTTTCGGCCTGTCGGTGGCACTCTCAGAAGGGTGCGCCGACCCATGGTCGCCCAAGGCGGTGCGGGCCGCAGCCGGTGGGCATTTCCTCATTCCCGGCCTCAGCCGGGTCGCGAGCCCCACTGAGTTGAGAGCCCATCGCCGGGCGGCCCTGGTCGTGGATGGAGGAGTGCCTCCGGGCGCCTTGGAGGAGGGGCCATGGGTCGTGATCGTGGGAAGCGAGGCCCACGGACTCGATCCCGCACTCGTCGCCGAATGTGACGTGCAGGTGACGATTCCCATGCCCGGAGGGATGGAGAGCCTGAACGCTTCCGTGGCGGCGTCGATCCTCGCCTACGAGCTTTCCAAAGGCGATTCCCACCCCCACTAACCTTCCTCGGGCACATGGACCACATCTCCATCCTCCAGGAGGCGGCCGAGGCTGCCCGAGCGGCCATCTCCGCCGCCGACGATCTGGAGTCGCTCGCCCGGGTGCAGACGGAGCTCCTCGGAAAGGACTCCGCCATCGGCACCGTACGCAACTCCATGGGGCGAATCGACCCCGAGGATCGGCCCCGGGTAGGAGCCGAACTCAAACGGGTCACGACGGAAGTGGAGGGCCTGTTGGCGGAGCGCCGTGAGGTGCTCGAGGCCGAAGAAGCGAAACGGCGCCTGGCGGCCGAGAGGGTCGACGTCACGCTCCCGGTCCTGACCTATCCGGCCGGAGCCGTCCACCTCATCCAGCAGACCATCGACGAGATCACCGACATTTTCACCTCGATCGGGTACCAGGTCGCCGACGGGCCCGAGGCGGAGCTGGGGTGGTACAACTTCGACGCTCTCAACACGCCGCCTTCTCATCCTGCCCGATTCGAGTCGGACACGATGTACCTCGACTACGGCGACCCGGCCGACGAGATCCTGCTTCGAACCCAGACCTCTCCGGTGCAGGTGCGGTGGATGGAAGCCCACGAACCGCCCATCCACGTCATCGTGCCGGGCAAGACGTATCGCCTGGATGCCATCGACGCCACCCACCTACCCGTGTTCCATCAGATCGAAGGCCTCGCCGTCGACCGCGACATCACGTTCGACGACCTCAAGGGGACCCTCCACTATTTCGCCGAGCAATTCTTCGGCCCCAAGACCCGAATCCGTCTGCGCCCGCACTTCTTCCCATTCACGGAGCCCTCAGCCGAGCTGGATGTGTCTTGTTTCAACTGTGACGGCGGCGAACCCGACTGCCGGGTCTGCAAGGGCGCTGGATGGCTGGAGATGCTGGGATGCGGGATGGTGGATCCCGCCGTGTTCGAAGCCGCCGGATACGACCCCACCGAGGTGACCGGATTCGCATTCGGGATGGGCGTCGAGCGCCCGGCCATGGTCCGCCATGGCATCACCGATATCCGCAACTTCATCGAGAACGACCTCCGCTTCTTGGAGCAGTTCCGATGATGGGTCGAGAGCCCGAAGGCGGCACCCGATGAAGGTCTCGCTCAATTGGCTGAAAGAGTTCGTGGATCTCCCCACCGAGGATCCGGGGGAGCTGAGTCACGTGCTGGCGATGCTGGGCCACGAGGTCGAGGGCGTCGAGACCGTCACGCCCGGGTGGACAGACGTGGTCGTGGCGCGGGTCGAGACCGTCGAAGCCCATCCCGACGCCGACCGGGTCCGGGTCTGCACCGTCACCACCGGAGGAGCTCCGATCACGGTCGTCTGCGGCGCCTGGAACTTCGAAGCGGGCGCCACGGTCGCATTCGCCCAGCCGGGCGCGGTCCTGCCCGGCGACTTCGAGATAGGCGTCCGAAAGATCCGGGGCGTCGAATCGCACGGGATGATCTGTTCGGAGAAAGAGCTCGACATCGGTGACGACGCCGACGGGATTCTCGTACTGGACGAGCCTGCCTCGCCCGGTGCTCCGCTCGAAGACGTCGTCCCCCTGCCCGATGTCCTGTTCGATCTCGCCATCACCACCAACCGCCCCGACGCCATGTCGATCTTCGGGATCGCTCGCGACCTGGCGGCCTGGTACGACATTCCGATCCGCATGCCCGATCCACGACCTGCGACCGTGCCAGGTGACGCCGGCATAGAGATCGACATCCAGGATCCCGAGGGGAATCCGCGCTTCGTCGCCCGCCGCCTGGACGGCGTCACCGTGCGGCCCTCACCGTTGTGGATGAAGGTTCGTCTCCGCAATGCCGGAATCCGCCCGATTTCCAACCTGGTCGACGTGACCAACTACGTGATGCTGGAACTGGGCCAGCCCCTACACGTCTTCGATGCCGATGAGATAGCCGGCGATCGTCTGACGATCCATCGGGCCCAGCCCGGTCAGCGCCTGGTCACTCTCGATGGGGTAGACCGTGAACTGGACCCCACCGACCTGGTGATATCCGACGAAGAGGGTCCCACGTCCCTGGCGGGGACGATGGGAGGCGAGCGGTCCGAGGTGTCGGACAAGACCACCTCCACCATCCTCGAGGCCGCGGCGTGGGATCCGCCTTCGATTCTCCACACCTCTCATCGCCTGGGGCTTCGCTCGGAGGCCTCGGCCAGGTTCGAGCGGGGAGTGGATCCGCAGCTGCCGCCGCTCGCCTCGCTGCGGGCGGCCGAACTGATCGTCGAGACCGCCGGAGCCAATCTCCGGGAAGGCTGGGTGGACGCCATCGCACGGCCCTTCGAGCCCACGGTCCTGGACCTGACCGTTTCCGACGTCACCCGGCTCCTGGGAGACCGCTTCGACGCAGCCACGATCGAGACTCTGCTCACGCGACTCGGCTTCGTGGTCACCAACGGCGATCCGATGCGGGTGGAGGTGCCCAGCTATCGGCCCGACGTGTCACGGCCGGTGGACCTCGTCGAAGAAGTAGCCCGTCTGGCCGACTACGACACGTTCGGAGAACGTCTGCGAGTGGGGAGAGGAGGAGGGCTGACGGCAGATCAGCAGCTCGTGCGCCGGCTGACGTCGACCCTCGTGTCCCTCGGTCTCTCCCAGACGATCAACCTCCCCTTCGTCTCCCCGGCAGACCTGGCGGCCTTCGACGCGCCGGCAGGCCATGAGCTCGGCCGCACGATCCGAGTCAAGAATCCGTTGAGCGAGGAGGAAGCCGTGCTGCGACCGTCCCTCCTCCCGGGAATCCTGCGGGTCATCCGCCACAACCGCAACCGCGGTCGGCGTGATGTGGCCGTGTTCGAGCACGGGCGGGTGTTCCACGCGGAGCCGTGGCACCTCGACGGTCGTGTCCCCCGCCAACCCGACCGAATCGCTTTCGCGGTGGTGGGCAGATTCGGACCCTTGGATCTCGAGGGCAACGGTCGCCCTGTCGACATACACGTGGCGTCGGCGATCGTCCGCCACCTAGCCGACCGCCACGGGCTCGACATCCACCTCCAACAGGGAGACAGCCCCGGCTTCCATCCCACCCGGACGGCGCTGGTGGTCCATGGGACCTCCGTGGTGGGAATGATCGGTGAGCTGCATCCCGCCACTGCATCCACTTTCGACCTGGAAGACCGGGTTGCCGTGGGTGAGCTCGACCTCGAGCTCTTGCTGGGCGCCAAGGTCGACCCCAGGTATTCGCCCGTCAGCCCTTACCCGCCAGCGGACTTCGACCTCTCGTTCGAGGTTCCGGCCGACCTGGCCGCGAGCGAGCTCGTGCACGCAGTGAGCCGTGGAGGATCCGACCTGGTCGAATCAGTCCGGGTGTTCGACGAATTCCGAGGGCCGGGCCTCGGGGATGGCCGCAAGGCGCTGGCCATCACCGTTCGGCTGCGCGCCGCCGATCGCACCCTGTCGGCCGAAGACATCGCCCGTACTCGAGCAGACATGATCGACGCCGCGACGTCGGTCGGAGCGGCACTGCGGGGGAGCGCGTGAACTTCCTCTCCGTCTCCGACCTGGACAGCTCGGCCCTCGAGTCGGTCATAACTCTCGCCAGTCGAGTGAAGGCCGAGCCAGACGAGTACCGCCACGCCCTGGCTGGGCGTTCGGTCGGCCTGTTCTTCGCCAAGCAGAGCCTGCGGACCTGGGTCTCGTGTGACATCGCCACCATCGAGTTGGGCGCACACCCTCTCGCCATCCGAGACGACAACACAGGCATGGGGACCCGTGAGACACCCGCCGACGTGGCTCGCGTCCTGGAGCGGTATCTCGATCTCCTGGCGCTGCGCGTCCACCGCCACGCAGATCTCGAGGAGATCGCCCGCCACGTCGAGATGCCGATCGTGAATCTCCTCTCAGACCTGGAACATCCTTGCCAGGCCCTGGCCGACCTGCAGACGGTGGCCGAGAATCGGCCGGTGGCTGGATCCACCATCACATACGTCGGCGACGGGAACAACGTCTGTCACTCCCTGATGCTGGCGTCGACCATGAGCGGCGCCCACTTCCGGGTGGCGGGCCCGCCAGGCTACGAGCCATCAGACACGGTGATCGCCGAAGCCCGCAAACACGGATCGGTGGACCTCTTCGAGGACCCCGAAGAGGCAGTCGCCGGAAGTGACGTCGTCTACACGGACGTCTGGGCGTCGATGGGCCAGGAGTCCGAGGCGGAACTGCGCCGGCGACACTTCACGCCCTATCGGGTCACGGTCGAACTCTTCGAACGCGCCAATCCCGACGCCATCTTCATGCACTGCCTCCCGGCGCATCGTGGGGAAGAGGTCGTGGACGGGGTGATGGAACATCCCCGCTCGGTCGTCTTCGACCAGGCCGAGAATCGACTGCATTCGTTCAAGGCGCTGTTGCTCACGTTGCTGTGATCGACTCGCTCCAGGAGTTCCTGACGGCTCCCTCGTGGGAGGTGGCGCCGAGGCTGATCGGCTGGCGCCTCGAGACGCGGATCGGGGGCGAGACCACGGCGGTGATCCTGACCGAGGTAGAGGCCTATGACCAGACCGATCCAGCCTCCCACTCCTACCGCGGGCCCACTCGTCGCACTGCCGCCATGTTCGGCCCGCCCGGCCACCTGTACGTCTACCGGTCGTATGGGATCCATTGGTGCATGAACGTGGTGACAGGCCCCGAAGGCCACGGTGCGGCCGTGCTGCTGCGGGCCGGCCGGCCGGTGGAAGGCGAAGAGGTGATGGTGCGGCGCCGAGGCCGGGCCACCCAACTGTGCGACGGGCCCGGAAAACTGACCCAGGCTCTGGGAATAACCGACGCCCATGATCAGTTGGAACTCAGGCAGGACGGAGTGGTCCGGCTGACACCGACGGGGGAGTCACCGACGGTCATCGCCACCCCTCGAATCGGTATCACCAAGGCAACGGAGAAACCGTGGAGATTCGTGGCGGCGACCAGCGGAAATGGGTTTTGATGCCCTGCCCCGTGTGCTAAGCTTCACTCTCCCAGCCGCAGGCAGGCTCTGAACCTGCGGCGGTTGGCCCACACACTGTCCGGGGCTGCTCGAGTGGTAGAGCGAGACGCTCGAACCACAGTGACGCCTCGGGTTTGGCATCTGTCGGAAGGGCGAGCTAGCGTGCTCGCTCCACCCCGACGCCCGATGTCGCGGTGGGAGCAAGGGCTCCTTGACAACTGAACAGCGTGACCAAAAGTCAGCAATGCACGCGTCGTCGGTCTAGGCCGACAACGCATATTGCATCGCTTGGACCGGAGTGCCTCGGCACGATCGGTTCAGGACTCGATTAGAGCAGATGCAAACTCGAAAATGACATAGGGCGACGCCGGCTCCGGCCGGTACGCTCAGGATGTACGTTGGAGAGTTTGATCCTGGCTCAGGACGAACGCTGGCGGCGTGCCTAATGCATGCAAGTCGAGCGACGCATACTGGAGGGGTAACCCACCGGTATGACGGAGCGGCGAACGGGTGAGTAACACGTGAGC
>DATGPZ010000076.1:0-3444 GCA_035304485.1 Acidimicrobiia bacterium
CGGCCAGCAGCAGCACCCCCGTCACGGTGCCGACCGCTCCTGTCATCCGCCAGGGTCCACTTTCGGTCCCATCCAGCGCCAGGCCAGCCGAGAGCGGTATCAGCAGGCACAGCGCCGCTCCCAGGTAGGCGGGTGAGCCGAGGGTGGAGGAGATCCGGTCGGTGGTCGTGGTCAGTTCGACCATCGGGCGACCGATCACCTCCAGGAGACCGGAGACTCCCGCCAGCGATGTAGCCACCGCAGCTACCCTCGCCACGAGCCGCCGGCCGCCCCCGGTCGACACGCCCATGCCTCCGACATAGGAGGCGAAGAGAGTCGTCATGCCGATCACGCCGAGCCGACGGTCCGGTGTGCCCAGCCAGGCGGATACCGGATCCAGTGCGACGAACGAGGTGATGACGGTCCAAGCGAGGAATGCCAGCCACCCGGTCAGCGAGGGCCGATGGAGGTCGACCCCACTTCGCAGCGAGACGGCGGCGGCCGCCGAGGCCGCCACCGTGATCGCGAGCCACTTGGAGGGGCCGAAGGGGTGCCACCCGCCCGGGTCCATGACGAGCACGGAACCGGCCAACAACACCGCCACCGCCACGGCGGTGGGCACTTTTCCCGGTGCGGCTTCCGGGTCGGCTTCCACTCAGGCGAACCGGTCGATGAATTCCAGCACCCGGTTCCAGGCATCCGCCGATTCCTCGGCGAACTCCTCCTGTTTCCGGTCGAAGAACGAGTGAGGCGCACCGGGATAGACCACGACCTCGTGTCGCGGGTCGTTTCGCTGCAATCTCTGCTCCAGAGCAGTGATGTGCTCACCGGGGATCGAGGGGTCGTCTCCTCCCATCAGCGCCAGGATCGGCGCTTCCACCAGCTCGCAGCGTTCCAGGAACGGCCCGTCACCGGCCGGACGGTCGATGTCCACCTTGCCGTAGAAGCCAACGGCGCCGGCCAGACCATGACCGTGGGTGGTGGCGGCCCAGGAGCAGGTTCCTCCGAAGCAGAAGCCGACCGTGAACAAGGAGGCGTCGGCCCTCCGTGCTCGGAGATGGGCGACGGCAGCCGCGATATCGGCATTGATCCCGGCCGAAGTCGTCTGAGCCACGTGGGCGTTGAAGTCGAAGTCGGGAGGTCGTTCGTCGGTGCCGGCGGTGCGTCCGAAGTAGTCGATGGCGACCGCGTCGTGTCCTGCTTCGGCGAAGCGGACCGCCAGTTGTTCGTAGAACGGGAAGAGGCCGCGTATGTCAGGAAGCACGATCACCGCGGCGGGCGTAGGTCCATTCCGCGACCTCGCCTCGTACGCCGAGAACCGGGTCCCGTCCTCGGCTTCGAGGATGATCGGGCCGTGATCGGCCTCTCCAGTCGATTCGATCGGTGGCTGAGCATCGGCATCTACACACATGCCACCCATGTTGGCACCACCGGTCGTGTCCGGTGGGCAGCTCGTCGATGCTCCATACTGGGGAGATGAAACCAGAGAGGGTTCTCGCTCTGGTGGTCGCGGTCATCGTGCTCGTGGCCATCGCCGCGGCCGTGGTCGTCGTCCTCCGGCCCGAGCCGGAATACGAACCCTCGACTCCGGAAGGGACCGTTCAGAGGTTCCTGGAAGCCGTGCTCGACGACGACTTCGCCAGTGCCGCCACCTACCTCGACCCCGCGGGTGCCTGCGACGAGCAGGACCTGATCCGGGCGGGCCGCTTCGACGTCGCTCGGGTGGTCCTCGAAGACGTCCGCGAGCGCGAGGACACGGCGCAGTTGGATGTCACGATCGTGAGAGGAGGCGGAGGAGGGCCGTTCGACGCCTACGAGTACGAAGAGCACCACACCTATCAGCTCGTCAGGTCCGACGGCGGATGGTTGCTGACCGGGGAGCCGTGGCCGCTCTACTTCTGCTCGGAGGGGCGCGGATGACCATCGTGCTCGCCTTCGTGCTGCTACTCGGTCTGGTGGGCGTCCTCGTCATCGCTGCCCGTCGTAGCCCTGCGGGCGAGGGTGGGGACACCGGGCAGACGGTCAGACGCTTCTTCCAGTACCTGCTGCTCTATGGGCTCTTGGTCGTGGTCGCCAACGGAGGGTCGGGGCTCCTGTCGCGGCTCATCGATCGTGGAGAGCTGGTTCGCTTCGATGATGCCCAGCTCGCCCGGAGCCTGGCGTTTCTCGTCATCGGGTTGCCCCTCTACGTGGCCCTCGGGTGGTGGTCGTTCGGTCGGCTCCGCTCAGATCCAGAGGAGCGGCGGTCGCTCGGCTGGGCCGTCTACATCACCTTCGCCTCCCTGACTGCCCTCGTGATGGCCATGGTCTCCCTCTACGACGTCCTCGTCTGGGTGGCGAGGGTCGACGACTACGCCGGAGCCTCGGGACCCGACCTCCTGGTGTGGGGAGCGATCTGGGTACTGCATCGGGTGGTCGAAGCCGGTACGACCCCACCGGAGCGCTCCCGGGCGCACCACTTGGCCGGGTCACTGATAGGCCTGGGGGCCGCCGCCACCGGTCTCGGAGGCGTGATCGGGTGGGTGGTCGAGAACCTGGTGCGCTCCACACCCGACCTGGTCGGGGAACCGGAGTCGGCGCTGCTGCGATCGGGAGCGACGTTGGTCGTCGGCAGTCTGGCATGGGTGCTGTACTGGGTGCGGCTCGCCGCGAAGATGCCACGTCGGGGTCTGTGGCTCGGCTACGTGCTGGTGGTGGGCGTGGCCGGTGGGCTCCTCACCCTGCTCGGCGCGGCCAGCCTCGTTCTCCACGACGTGCTGGTGTGGTTCATCGGTCAGCCCACGACGGAGAACGCGGCCTCCCACTTCGGCGATTCCTATGGAAGTGTCGGCACGGCGGCCGCGGCCGCCCTCGTGTGGTGGTACCACCGCTCGCTCGTGGCAGACAGGTCCGGCACCCGCGGCGAGCCCGGACGGGTCTACGACTACCTGATCTCTGGGGTGGGTCTCTTGGCGACGGCGGCGGGTGTCGCCGTCATCCTGGTGGCCCTCTTCGAGGGGGTGGCAGGGAGTGGCGGCCTGGTGGTGTCGGGCGGGGCGATCAACACCTTGCTCGGAGCGTTCACTCTCCTGGCGGTCGGCGTGCCGGTGTGGTGGTCGACGTGGAAGCGGATCCGCTACGCCGTCGTCGCCGACCCGGACGCGGAGGCCGGCTCGCCCTCCCGCCGGGTCTACCTCTTCCTCCTCTTCGGCGTGGGTGGAGTCGTGGCGGTCGTATCCCTCATCGTGGTCGTGTTCATCTTCATCGAGGATGCGATCGAGGGTGTCCTCTCCGCCGAAACCCTTCGCAGCGCGCGGTACGGGCTGGCTTTGCTTCTCGCCACGGCAGTCGTGGCCGGATACCACTGGACCGTCTACCGGGACGACCGTCGACGAGTGTCCCACGTCCGCAGAGGACCCCGCTATGTCCTGTTGATCGGAGCTCCCGATACCGAGGTCGGCCCTGCCCTGGCACACCGAACCGGTG
>DATGPZ010000077.1:0-2165 GCA_035304485.1 Acidimicrobiia bacterium
GTCGGACTCATCGGCCTCTGCAACGGCGACATCGACCAGGTGCGATCGGCGATCGACCGGTTCGCCATCGATTTCGTCCAGAACCGGCTATCGGTGCTCGATCGGGCAACCCTCCCGATCCTGGCCCTGTGCCTCGAACGCGGTGTCGACTTCTACGCCTACTCACCTCTAGGTGGGCGCAATGCAGAATCTCTCAACGACCAGGTCGATCTGGCCCGGATCGCCTCGCGGCACCAGGTCTCTCCCCACCGGCTGGCGCTCTCGTGGCTGCTGGCGAGCGGTGCGACACCGATAGTCGGAGCGTCACGGCCCGAGACAGCCCGGGATGCCTTCGCGGCCCGCGACCTCGTTCTGACATCGGAAGAGAGAGATTCGATCTGAGACGCGATCTGGGGCACCCACGGGAGGTGCCCCGATCGTCGTCTTCGGCTCAGCCGTTCTGATAGGCGGCGTCCATCATCGCCAGAGCCTCCTCGATGGAAGACTGGCCACCGAGCACCAGCTGGACCGCGTCGAAGTGGGCTGCCTGTACTTCCGGATTCGGCCAGAGCTGGTCGATGTATGGATGGATCGTCCCCGCTTCGACGTGCTGGACCGGGACCGAGAGCGACTCCGGCACGTCGTAGGTGTCGAGACCGATCATCGGCAGCTGGCCGACGGCGTCAGCGAACTGGGCCTGGATATCGGGCCGTCCCAGGAACTCCATGAAGGCGCGGGCCGCTTCCGGGTTCTTGGCGTTCGCGTTTGCTCCAATGCCGCCACTGGCGCCGGCCGGCATCCACGTGTCATCGGCGTTGTCGGTGGCGGGCAGGGCGAACATGTTGAAGGTGGTGCCTTCCTCTGCATTCGCTTCGACCGCCGCGAAAGTGGATGTGACCGAGACGATCGCCAGGGCGTCTCCCTTGCCGACCAGTTCCGTGGCGACCTCGTAGCTCGTTCCGAGCGGGTCGTCCTGGAAGCAGCCGCTGTCCAGCATCTCCACGTACTTCTCGAAAGCCGTCACCCACTCGGATTCAGCGAATGTGACCTCGCCCGCCGCCTGCTGCTCGTCGAAGTCGGGGTTGGGACCGTAGACGAGGGTCGGGGTGAGGGCGTAGTTGATGAGCTGGGTGTTCCACAGAGTCTGCGCACCGAGAGCGAACGCCGACTTGCCGGCGGCACTGGCGGTCTCACAGAACTCGAGCACCTCGCTCCAGGTGGTGGGAATCGTGGCGCCCACCGCCTCCACGGCCTGCTCGTTGTAGATGGCACCGATGGCACCGATCGACATGGGTAGGACGTAACGGCGACCGTCGACCATGGTCACCGAGTCGAATCCGGAAGGAATCCGGTCGGAGAGTTCCAGCTCCGTGAGGTCCATCAGGTAGCCACCGGGTACTAGGTTCTCCATGGATCCGGGGGTGCCGTTGCCCGGCCATGCCGAGAAGACGTCCGCCGCAGTCCCAGCCGAGAGCTGGGTGCGGAGGGTGCTGATCATCGAGTCGACTTCGGCATAGCTCGCTTCGACGGTCACTCCCGGATTCTCTTCCTCGAACTGAGGAATCACCGCATCGAGCCCGTCGCGGGCGTTGGGGATGGCGAAGATCGTCAGGGTCCCTTCGACTTCGCCCCCGCCTCCTCCGCTCGTGGTCGTCTCGGCGGCGCCGGTGTCGGTCGGCTCCTCTTCAGACGCTCCATCGTTGGAGGCGCCCCCACAGGCGGCGAGGGCCACCATCGTGAGCGCGGCCAGGGCAGCCGTCCATCTTCTGCGTTTCATGTTTCTCCTCTTTCGTGAGCGCTTCGGCTCGGTTGCGTTCCTGTTCGGTGTCACTTCTGCCTTTCGACCTCTCTATCCACCGGTCTCAGCCTTTGAGGCCACTGGCGAAGCCTCGGATCACGTTTCGTTGCAAGAGGAAGAAGACGAACAAGATCGGCGCCACGCCGATCACCAGACCCGCGAAGACCAGAGGCCACTCGGAGACGTACTGGTCGATGAAGCTGAAGATGGCCACGGGAATCGTTTGGTTCGGTGTGCCACTCAGATAGAGCAGTGGGGTCAGGAAGTCGTTCCAGACATGGATTCCGTTGAGGATGATCACGGTGCCGGTGATCGGTCGAAGCAGCGGAAAGACGATCTTCCAGAACGCCCGAGACGTACTCGCCCCATCGATCCAAGCCACTTCCTC
>DATGPZ010000078.1:0-3900 GCA_035304485.1 Acidimicrobiia bacterium
GGTTCTCGTAGCGCATGTCGATGACGGCTGTGCCGATCTCGATCCGGCTGGTGCGGGCGCCGATGGCGGCGAGGAGAGGGAAGGGCGAAGCCAGCTGCCTGGCGAAGTGATGCACCCGGAAGTAGGCGCCGTCGGCGCCGAGCTCCTCGGCAGCCACGGCGAGCTCGATGGATTGGAGCAGTGCGTCGGATGCGGTTCGGGTCTGTGACCCGGGGGCGGGGGACCAATGCCCGAACGAGAGAAAGCCGATCTTCTTCACGGAGGTCATTCAACCTCCTCCGGAGCGCAACGATTCCCATCGATTCTCCGTCCGTGAACCGCCGTTGTGGCGGGAGCGACGGCACTTACCGGAATTCTCTCTGCTTTCCAGGGCGCGTCCATGAAGGGTGCTGATAGGTTTGCCAGGAGCCCATTTCGATCATATGGGCAGGTGTCCGGGCTGATGGGGCCCGGGATCGCACGACAACCGACGAGAGGACACGTATGAGACGGACGGCGATTCTCGCTACACTCTCCATGCTTGTCGCCCTCTTGTTCGCGGCAACTCCGCTATCCGCGGAGGTACCTGACGGGATCAAGCCCGTCCCCCGCAACATCGAGAGAGTGAGCGGCAACGTATCGGGTGATTTCACGGCACGAAGCCCCGACGACATCGTCGAGGTGTTCATCCAGTTCGACCAGGCACCCGTCGCCAGGGTGGCAGCTCAAGGCGCGAACAGCTCGGACCAGAAGGCCCAGGGACAGCGGGTGCTGGCTCAGCAGCGACAGTTGCGCTCCGCTCTGTCCGACTACATCGTCCGGGAGATGTCCGCCTTCCAGGTGGCCGCCAACGGCATCAAGGCCAAGGTTCGGGCGGGCGACATCCCCGCCATCCGGGCCGTCGACGGTGTGGTGAGTGTCGCCGCCGTCACCTACTACTACCTGGACAATGCCGACAGCGTTCCCTTCATCGGCGGTGATGTCGTCAAGGGTGAAGGAATCGACGGCGAAGGCGTCACGATCGCCATCATCGACACCGGCATCGACTACACGCATGCCGCCTTCGGGGGAGACGGCGATCCCGAGGATTACGAGAACAACCAGACCGGGATCATCGAGCCCGGGACCTTCCCTACCGACAAGGTGATCGGTGGGTTCGACTTCGCCGGACCCAACTACGACCCCTGTGCCGACGTGCCGATCGACGTGCCGAGCCCGGACCCCGATCCGCTCGACGTCCACGGGCACGGGACGCACGTCGCCGCCACTGCCGCCGGGTACGAGACCGACGGTCACGGTGCGGGCATGGCGCCCGGCGCAAAGCTCTATGCCTTCAAGGTCTTCGGCGACATCACCGGTTGCACCAACTTGACGGCCGAAGCCATCGAGCGGGCGCTCGACCCCAACAACGACCTGGACACGAGCGATCACGTCGACGTGATCAACATGAGCCTCGGTTCCGCCTTCGGTTCTCCGGATGACGTCTCCGCCATCGCCACCCAGAGTGCGGTGGACCTTGGCGTGGTCGTCGTCGCCTCCGCCGGCAACGAGGGCCCGATCTCCTACATCACAGGTGCTCCGGCCGTTGCCGACGGCGCCATCTCGGTGGCAGCCATCATCGACGAGGGTTACGAACTCAATGCAGTGCGTGTCAACTCGCCGGCAGAGCTCGCCCGTGATTACGAGGCCGCCATCGGCGACTTCGGCGACCTCGACGATCCCGTCACCGGGGATCTGGTCGTCGCCGAGCCGCTCGACGCATGTGCGGACGCGGACAACGGGCTCATCGAGAATGCCGAAGAGATGGAGGGGAAGATCGCCTTCATCCAGCGTGGCACCTGCTCCTTCTCCGCGAAGGTGCGCGCGGCCCGGGACGCCGATGCCATCGGCGTTCTGGTCTTCAACAATGCCGCAGGTGACCCGATCGTCATGGGCCAGGACGGCAACCCCGATCAGCCCACCGACACTCCCGCGATGATGATCAGCCTCGAGGATGGTGAACTGATCCTGGGTGCCATCGTCGAGGACGAGGAAGTCGTGAACGTCACACTCAGTGACGATGTCACGATCCCCAAGCCCGAGCTCGCCGCACAGATGGCGGACTTCTCGTCCCAGGGCCCCGGGCATGGCAACGGCTTCAAGCCGGATGTCTCCGCCCCGGGATTCGGGATCGTTTCGGCCGATGTTGGGACCGGCTCCGGAGGTGCGTCGTCCAACGGCACATCGATGGCGGCGCCGCACATCGCCGGTCTCGCCGCCCAGGTGCTCGAAGCGTATCCCGACCTGGACCCGGCGGCGGTGAAGGCGCTGATCATGAACTCGGCGACCCCGGCCGAGCCGTCCGACGTGCCGCTGGCGCGACAGGGCACGGGCATCGCTCAGGCAGATCGGGCCGTGCTCGACCTGCGGGCGTACGCAGCCCCGGCCGGCCTCTCGTTCGGGCGGCTCAATCCGCTCACGGTGGGCAGTGCCACCGAGACGGTGACGGTGACCATGCTCGAGAATGGCGATGACGCCACGTACGAAGTGGACGTCATCGCCCACAGCCCGTTGCCGGGTGTCTCACTGACGGTCTCCGATGACACCATCACGACCAGCGGTGGCGTCGCGGAGTTCGACGTGACCCTCAGTTGGAATCCCGCTCAGATGGATGCCGACGAGTGGGGGGCCACGCAGACCGAGTTCGATGCCTGGATCGAGATCAGCAATGATTCCGACCCGGACGACTCGATGGTGGTCGGAGTACTGGCCGTGATCGACCCGGCGTCCTCCTTCGATGTCGAAGGCGGCGAGGGAGAGGTCACTCTCGGCAACGACGGGCCGGCCGCCGGCTTCGCCGTCGGTTACAATCTGGCCGGAGTCGGTGACGGGGACAACTTCCTCCAGGCTGTGGGCTATACGGCCTACGACGTCGGCTTCGACATTCTGGAGGTCGGCCTGGCCACAATGCCGATCGAGACTCCCAACCCGTACGAGATCGACCTCTATGTCGACGTGGACGGTGACGCAGATCCCGATTGGCTCCTGGCGGCCATCGACCTCGGTCTGATCCAGACCGGCAGCTTCAGCGGTGATTACGTCACCGTGCATGCGGGCTTGAAGGGTCAGGGGTTGAGCGCATTCGCCCTTGTCGACAGTGACTTCAACGACGAAGTGATGTCGCTCTACTTCGACCTGAGCCTGCTGGCTCCCGAGGTGGACGAGCTGACCGTGGACGTAGTGGCCTGGTATGGCGACACCTTCGCGGGGAGTCTCGAGGGCCTGACCTTCGATCTCGGCAACCTGATCGAGACCGAAGTCGGCAACTACCTCGAGATCCCGGGTGGCGCCGGTGGCACTCTCGAAGTCGACGGCTCCGGTGAGATGCTCTGGTTGTTCCCGAACGATCCGGTGGGCAGCCAGTACACGACCACCACCATCGAGGCCGTCGTCGAGCCCGAGCCCGAGCCGGGTCCGGACTTCGATGACGTTCCCGAGGGTCACCTCTTCGCCGCGGAGATCTCGTGGCTCGCAGCGGAGGGCATCACCCGTGGGTGCAACCCGCCTGCCAACACGATGTTCTGCCCCGACGGGGAAGTGACACGTGGGCAGATGGCGGCCTTCCTGGTGCGCGCGCTCGGCTTGCCCGGCTCGAGCACCGACCACTTCGACGATGACAACGGTCACCTCTTCGAGGCCGAGATCAACGCCATCGCCGAGGCAGGGATCACCCGTGGATGCAACCCACCCGCCAACACCAACTTCTGCCCCAACTCGACCCTGAGCAGGGCGGAGATGGCGACGTTCATGCAGCGGGCCTTCAACCTGGGTGCTTCCAGCACCGACTGGTTCGTCGACGATGACGGCAACATCCACGAGAGCGCCATCAATGCGATCGCGGACGCCGACATCACCCGCGGGTGCAACCCGCCGACCAACGAT
>DATGPZ010000079.1:0-3660 GCA_035304485.1 Acidimicrobiia bacterium
GGCAGACAAACGACCGGTGCACACGGTGCCCCGTGACGGGAAGTGGGCGAACGTACGGGAGGGCTCGTCTCGGGCGTCGAAGACGTTCGATCGGAAGTCAGATGCGCAGGCTGCCGGCCGGTCGACGGCGAAGCGGTCCGGGACCGAGCATGTGATCCACAACCGCGACGGGAAGATCGGCGAGAAGAACAGTTACGGCAACGATCCTCACCCGCCGAAGGGCTGACCTTGGCTACTCCCGGATCCGACGGTTGGCTCGAAGACCATGAGATTCACGAGCGCCTCGACGTCCTCGCTGAAACTTCTTCGACCGCAGCTTCAACGTCGCAGCCGGATGGCGAACAGCCGTGGGCTGCCCGGGACCGCCGAGTAGTCGCAGCAGTCGAGATGGTTCGCAAGCGTCTGGAGACGGCGCCGGAGTTGCTGGTCTCTCGGACGACCCTCGAAACACTGATCCGCCATGCTCAGTCAGCGATCGACAATCTGCGTGGGTTCATTGACAACCCTGCCAACAACGGCTCGCTCGCACCAGCGGAAAAAGCAATAGACGACTTGCTCCATGAGGCGACCCGGCTGCCCTCTGTTCCTGGCGAGTCTGAGGCCGCGGCGCTCACGGCAGCCACACGCAGGGCCCGGGAAGTGGCCGAGCAGGCTGTCACCAAGGCACAGTCGGAGATACAGCGCCTCACCAGGCAGGCTGAGGCCGACCAGAAGGCTCACGAGGCTGAGCTAGCGACGACCCGAAAGCAGCATGAGACTGAAGTGGCCGCACTGAAGGCCAGCCTCGCAGAGGCTCGATCCAGTCTCGACACCCTGCTGAACGATCTCGGCAAGACCCGGTCGGATCTTGACTCGGCGCAGGAAGAGGCGCGCGAGGAGTGGCGCGGCCAAGCCGAGCGACTGGTTGCAGAACTCGAGCGATACAAGAGTCAGGCCGCAGCACTCCTCAGTGAAACCGCCGGTGAGACAACGAGCGTCCACTACGCCGAGCGGGCCGAGTCGGAGCGGAAAACGGCTGACGGGTGGCGGTACGGCGCGGTCGCCGCCACCGTCGTCGGCGTACTCACCGCAATCGTTCTGTTTGCCAACGGGGACTCAACCTGGTTCCACGCTGTCCGAGCTGTGGTGATCTCCGGTGGCGTCTTTGCCATCGCGGGATACGCCGGCCAGCAGAGCGCTCAACATCGCCGCCAGGAACGGTGGGCCAACAAGTCGGCTATGGAGCTGAATGCTTTGGAGCCCTTCATCGTGAACATGTCCGATGAGGAGCGGGTGAAGGCCAGGAACACCTTCGCCGCCAACTTCTTCAACCAGTTTGCTGAGGAGAAGACGTCCAAGGCTGATGAACCGGTGACGACCTCCCAGTTGATCGAAGCGTTGAAGACGGTACGGGGCATCCTCGGCAAGTAACCCTCGAGGCGTATGCCCTAGGCGCCCTCTTCGATCAGTCCGGCGTTGCCGAGGCGGGCGTAGGCGATGTGGTCGTCGGCGTTGAAGTGCTGCATGTCGACCGTTCCTTGCCGGTGCTGGTCGAGGATGCGGGCTTCGCTGGGTGACAGGCCATGCCGGGCATGTACCCATCGGACGGTCTGGACGACCGTGTCGATGTCCTCGACCGACTCCTCAATTCCGGGCGTAGTCCCAGGTGTTCGTCTCATAGGCCTGGTCGCCCACGATCCTGAACACCCTGTAGTCGCCCCCTCAGCGGGCGTCTACGACCAACCACTGGAGGGGCCTGTCCATGTGAAGCCCGGCCGAACGCCCACCCGCCCGGGTCCTCACCGACCGCTCCTAAGCTCCACCGGGTGAGCCCCGACGACCGACCAACCGTGATCTTCCTCTGCGTCCACAACGCCGGCCGTTCCCAGATCGCGGCGGCCTTCATGCGTCACCTCGCCGATGACCGGGTGGAGGCCCTCTCGGGCGGGTCCGACCCGGCGGCCACCCTCAACCCCACCGTGGTGGAAGCGATGGCGGAGCGAGACATCGACATCACAACCCGGACACCTAGACGCTGGACCGACGAGGACCTGCACGCCGCGGATGTGATCGTGACGATGGGGTGCGGGGACGAGTGCCCCGTGATCCCGGGCAAGCGATACGTCGACTGGGAGTTGGACGACCCGTCGGGCCAATCGATCGAGAAGGTGCGGGCGATCCGCGACGAGATCGAGTCCCGGGTGAGATCGCTCCTCGACGAATTGATCAGCCGATAGCTGCCGGCTCCTGCCCCAGAGCGAGACGCACGAAGTCGGCCTTCTCAGGTGCCACCGTGAACCAGGCCCACTTCCCCCGCTGCTCCCGGTTCACCAGCCCCGCCCTCACGAGGATCGACAGATGATGACTCACCGTGGCCTGGCTGCGCTCCACCGGGTCAGTCAGATCGCAGGCACAGACCTCACCCTCGGAGGCGGACGCGATGATGGAGAGCAAGCGGAGCCTCACGGGGTCGGCGAGGGCCTTGAACTCCTCGGCCATCTCGTCGGCCTTCGTCGGCGAGAGAGCCGAGCCGACCACGGGGACACAGCAGGGCGAATCCATGGGCCTGAGCATACATTGACGACTGTCGATATGTCTGATACGCTTCGACAACCATCGATATGAGGAGCACCACCGCCGTGAGCGACACCACCGACATCAGGGAGCAGGTCCGGGAGCGCTACGCCATCGCCGCCACGAGCGGGTCCTGTTGCGACGGTTCGGACTGTGGCCCCGCCGACTCCAGCCTCGGCGTCGACATCAAGGGTGACAGCTACTCAATCGCCGATCTCGGCGACCTCCCCGCCGGCGCAGTCGAAGCCAGCCTGGGGTGCGGAAACCCGACCGCTGTCGCCGATCTGAGTGAGGGCGAAACGGTTCTCGACCTCGGCTCGGGCGGCGGCATCGACGTCCTCCTCTCCGCGAAGCGGGTGGGCCCGACCGGATTCGCATACGGCCTCGACATGACCGACGAGATGCTCGAACTGGCCCGCCGCAACGCGGCCGACGCAGGGGCCACGAACGTGGAGTTCGTCAAGGGATACATCGAGGACATCCCCCTCCCCGACCGAACCATCGACGTGGTGATCTCGAACTGCGTCATCAATCTCGCAGCCGACAAGCCGGCGGTCTTCGCCGAGATCTTCCGGGTGCTCAAGCCGGGCGGACGGATCGGCATCTCCGACGTCGTCGCCGATGACGCACTCTCCCCCGACGAGCGGGCCGAGCGAGGGTCATGGGTTGGGTGCATCGCCGGGGCGCTGTCCTACTCGGAATACCGACAGGAGCTCGAGAGGGCGGGATTCGCCGACATCTCCATCGAGGCGACCCACCAGGCGACCGACGGGATGGACTCGGCGATCATCAAGGCGCGCAAGCCTCTCTCAGCCTGAGCTCCCCCAGCGGGGGTCAACGGGTTCATGCCGGCGCGGTGACCAGCCGGGCCTCGAGGTGGCGCCGTTTGCCACCCCCTACCCCCGGCTCCGCTTCGCTCCACCGGCGGTACCTTCCCCCGACCTTCGGTCGGGGACTCATCCCTAAACGCCGAGGGCGGAGTCGATGAGCTCGGCCTGCTCCGCCTCGTGGACCTTGGTGAGACCGGTGGCGGTCGAAGCCGACTCCGGGCGACCGGCGTAGGCGGGCCTCACGCCGAGGATCTGCTCCAGCTTCGGGGCGATGATC